>NZ_JAHBDR010000070.1:0-51749 GCF_019956575.1 Pseudomonas sp. A-R-19 | reverse complement strand
TCCTCTTCGACCGCGACACCTGGCCCGCCGGCCGCGAAAGCAAATGGCTGCGCCAGGCCCGCGCCTACGCCGGCGACACCTACGGCCTGCACCTGCCACTGATCGCCGGCACCGAAGTGGCCATCGCCTTCGAACAGGGCGACCCGGACCGCCCCTACATCGCCCACGCCCTGCACGACGACCAGCACCCCGACCTGGTGACCCAGCGCAACGACCACCGCAACGTGCTGCGTACACCGGCCAACAACAAGTTGCGCCTGGATGACACGCGGGGGCAGGAGCACATCAAGCTCAGTACCGAGTATGGCGGCAAGAGCCAGCTGAATCTGGGGCATCTGGTGGATGGCCAGCGCAAGAAGCGCGGGGAAGGGTTTGAGCTGAGGACGGATGATTGGGGCAGTTTGCGTGCAGGGAAGGGCGTGTTCATCAGTGCCGATGCGCAGGCCAAGGCGCAGGGGCCGGTGCTGGACATGGCGGATGCCGTCGACCGCCTGCAACAAGCCGGCGAACAACTGCAACAACTCTCGACCGACGCCCAAACCGCTACCGCCGACCCAGCGGATGTGGCCGCGCAGATCAATTTGCTGCGCCAGGATCTGGAACAGCTCAAGTCCCAGGTCCTGCTGCTCAGCGCCCCGCAAGGCATCGCCCTCACCAGCGGAAAACACCTGCAACTGGCGGCCAAGGACAACCTGATGCTCAACGCCGGCGGCGAGGCGGACCTCAGTGTGATCAAGCGCCTGTTCGTCGGCGTCGGCCAAGGCCTGAGCCTGTTCGTGCGCAAGCTCGGCATCAAGCTGATCGCCAACCAGGGCCCGGTGAGCGTGCAGGCGCAGAACGATCGCCTGGAGCTGATCGCCCGGCATGGTCTGGACATCACCAGCACCGAAGATGAAATCCACATCACCGCGAAGAAGAAAATCGTCCTCAATGGCGGTGGCAGTTACCTCAGCCTGGATGAATGCCGTATCGAATCGGGCACGGTGGGGGATCACAAGGTCAAGGCGGCGCACTTCGAGTACAGCGGTGCAGCTCAACAAGCGCCACAGATCCTGACCGTACCGACACGCATCGACCCACCCCTGGAGTTCCATGAGCAGTTCCGCTTGTTTGCCAGCAATGGCGAACAACCCTTGGCCAGCATGCCCTACAAGATCACCGCCGCCTCCGGCAAGGTCTGGAAAGGCATCACCGACAGCCAGGGCTTCACCGAACGGGTGTACACCGCCCAGCCCGAAGCGCTGTCGCTCATCTACGACATGGAAGAAGAGGAAGAGGAGGAAGAACTCGAAGGTATCACCTTGCGCCTGGGGCTGTTCTTCGATGGCACGGGTAACAACCTGAGCAATGCGGCCGCGACCCAACAGTGCCGACGTGAAGATCTTGAGCTGTTCGAGCAGAGTGACCTGGCGAGCATTGTGCAACTGTGCAAGCAGCATGGGTTTGACGGGTTTGATGGCAGTGGTTTTGCCAGTACTCCGGATAACAGTTACGGCAATGCGCCGAGTAATGTGGTGCATTTGTTCAGGCTGTATCCCGACAATGCCACCGATAGTCTCCCGCCAGGGGCTGATATTGGCTTTGCACCGGTTTATCTAGAGGGCATCGGCACTCGCAGTGGCGGCAAGGACTCGCTTGCGGGCCAGGCCACGGGACGCAGGGAAACCGGGGTGGTGGCGCGAGTTGAGCAGGCGCCGCGCCTAATCGCAGAGCAGATGGAGCTCTTTCAGAAAACCAACCCTGGCACATATATCCGGAATATCGAATTCGACATTTTCGGCTTCAGTCGTGGTGCCGCCGCCGCACGGCACTGTGCTAACGAACTGCTCAAACCGGGGCGGGGTGTGTTCGGCGATTTACTGCAGGCGGGTCGCTCAGCCCTGCGGACCAATTTTGATCCTGTGATGGACGTCAGCCTCAACCTGATCGGACTGTTCGACACCGTCGCGGCGATCATGGGGGCGGACCTCAGCGTGGCCAACGACGACAACCCGGGGGTCAACCTGTACCTGCCCCCCGGTTGCGCCCGCCAGATCATCCAGTTGCAGGCCCGGGACGAGCACCGTGTGAATTTCGCCCTCAACAGTGTGGTCCACGGTCATCGGCAAATCAGCCTGCCCGGCGTGCACTCGGACGTCGGCGGCGGCTACTTGCCGAACGCCCAGGAGCGGTTATGGGTCACGGCGCCGCAGCGGATCAGCGTGCCAGCCCACCAGCGACCGGAGTCGCACCCGCAGTGGATGCAACTGCACGCTAAGGCGCGGGCCCTGCGTGAGAGTGGCCTGGCTGGCGCTGGCAGCCTTGACGTCAAGGCTTGGCCGATCCCCTCAGTTCCGCGTGGTAAGACTGAGGCCAAAGTGGATGAATATTGGTTAGTGATCGTCCTCGACCGGTCGGTACGCGGGGAACTGGCGCTGATTGCCCTGCGATTGATGCGTGAACTGGGTGTGCGCCATGGCGTGCCGTTTGACGCTATCAGTGATGAAGACCAACGCTTGCGCTTGCCTGAAGAGCTGCAACCCATCGCCGAGCAAATTCTGGCGCAAACCCTGGCGGACAACGAAGTGAAATTGGGTCCCGCTGAGGAGTATTTGTTACGCAGTCGCTACATTCACCAATCCGCTCACTGGACCCCTCGTGCGGGTCTGCTGATCAACAAACCGGCACCGAATAAAAAACGCAACGTCTACCCCAATCAGCCGCAAAAAGGGTATCCGCAATGAAACGTTTGAGCTTGATCATCGGGTTACTGTTGAGCCTGTGTGCATGTGCCAATGAACCTCAATCACTCGCGCCGCCCAAGCTGCCTTATGACAGCTGGTACGTCGGTCTGGCCGCGCCGCGTTTCATGGAAGTCTGGGTCGAGACGGTGGATGTGCTCGATCAGCGTGGGTTGGCGTTTTTCGATGTTCATGGAGGCGTCGCCGGCTACACCCGTAAGCCGGAAGGCTGGCACAAGGGCGGTGGGAAAATGATGCCAATTAATAACGTCGACCTGCCGGAGCGGCTCTTTCTCCGCTGGCAATCGCTGGTGGAACCCCAGGCGTACAAGATCAGGATCACGATCCCCCAGTGGGTGCGCGACGAGATGGTCAAGCCGGAGCGTGGGTTTTGCCACTGGTCCAGGTCGTGGAAGGTCGACTATCGAAAAATGATCACCCTGGGCATGGCCCCCGGTGGCATCGTCAAAGTCTGGGTGGGAGGGGCTTGTCTGGACTTCAAGGAAGTCGGCCGCTTTCAGGCGGAGATCGAGCCGCGCGGACCTTACCTGAACGGTAAAGGCATTTACTACCGGGCGCTGAAGCCCGAGGCCCAGTTGTATATCGATCAGCACGGCATTCCCTATGGCACATGGTGAAGGATTATCCGCCATGAAGCGTATGAGCCTGCTCATCGGCCTGCTGTTGAGCTTGTGTGCCTGCGCCAACGGGCCGCAGTCACCTCAACCGCCCAACCTGCCCTATGACAGCTGGTATGTCGGTCTGGCCGCGCCGCGCTTCATGGAAGTCTGGGTCGAGACGGTGGATGTGCTCGATGAGCGCGGGTTGGCCTTTTTTCGCGTGCATGGCGGGGTTGCCGGCTACACCCGCAAGCCGGAGGGCTGGCACAAGGGCGGTGGGAAAACCAAACCAGTGAACAACGTCGACCTGCCGGAGCGGCTCTTTCTTCGCTGGCAATCGCTGGTGGAACCTCAGGCGTACAAAATCAGAATCACAATCCCGCAGTGGGTGCGTGATGAAATGGTTAAGCCTGAACGGGTGTTTTGTGCAGCAGATCAAAAGGAGGTAACGCTTTATCGCAATAGAGTAAATCTGGGAATAGCGCCTGGCGGAATCGTCAAGGTCTGGGTGGGGGCGGGCTGTCTGGGGTACAAGGAAGTCGGGCGTTTTCAGGCCGAGATCGAGCCGCTTGGCCCTTATCGAGGCAAGAGCAACGGGCAATACGTTCCTATCGAGCCTGAAAACAAAGCCTATGTTGATGCGCACGGTATTCCCTATGGCACATGGTGAAGGGTTACCCGCAATGAAGCGATTAATTCTGCTCACCGGACTGCTGCTGAGCTTGTGCGCCTGTGCTGGTGAGACTCGGCCACCGGCACCGGCCAACTTGCCTTATGACAGTTGGTACGTCGGCCTGGCGGCGCCACGTTTCATGGAAGTCTGGGTCGAGACGGTGGATGTACTCGATCAGCGCGGGTTTGCTTTTTTTAACGTTCATGGAGGCGTCGCCGGCTACACCCGGAAGCCGGAAGGATGGCACCAAGGCGGGGGGCAATGATGGCAATTAATAATGTTGACCTGCCCGAGCGACTTTTCTTGCGCTGGCAATCGCTGGTGGAACCTCAGGCTTACAAGATCAGGATCACGATCCCAGAATGGGTGCGTGATGAGATGGTCAAGCCGGAGCGGGTGTTTTGCCAAGGTTCCAAAAAGTGGAAAGACGACTATCGCGACTCCATCACCCTGGGTATGGCCCCTGGTGGCATCGTCAAGGTTTGGGTGGGGGGCGCGTGTCTGGATTACAAGGAAGTTGGCCGGTTTCAGGCGGAGATCGAACCATTAGGACCGTATCGCGGCAAGAGTAACGGGCAATACGTACCGATAGAGCCTGAGAACAAAGCCTATGTTGACGCGCACGGAATTCCTTATGGCTCCTGGTAAACGCTAGTTAAGTATTCGTGTAGTTGGCTTTTTAAGCCAAAGGACTACTGCACCCAAAATTTCAAAAGGATGTCAATAATATGCAGCAAGTGATTTTTGCAGGCAGTACCAATAACACTGATGACACTGTGATCAAAGTCGTGTCGGCAGACAATGCTTTGACTTGGTTGTCGCCAGCAGAAAACGCCGTATTCAAGATTACGCAGGACGCGTTGTTGCCCGATATTTTTTTTGAGTTTCACACTGAAGTTTTCGGGCTTTACACTTGGTCGTGGACGATTGAATGGGAGGCGAAAGCCAGTGGCTTGAGGGAACGCGCTCGTAAAGACGACGTTCTGCAAACCTTTAAAGCGTCCGGATCGTTTGTCAGCGATAAAAAAACATGGTCGGTGAATCTTGCTGAACAAGTGCTTGGTGGCTTTTTGACAGTTAGCGTCAGTGTCGGCGATAAGTCCTTGACCAGAAATATTGTCATACAAGGACAAAACCCGACAAGGCAGAGCATCGCCAGCTATGTAGGCAGTCTGGACAACATGTCCGGCTTCGAAAAGTTGCTGGAACAGGAGAGTCGCTCCAAACACTTCATCGATTTCGATGGAGAACCCATTGTCGCCTTCGACAAAGGCTACGGCATTACCCAAATGACCAATCCGGCGCCGAATTACGAACAGGTCTGGAACTGGAAAGCCAACATTCTCGCTGGATCTTCGATTTACAAAGACAAGGTGCGCATCGCCAAAAAATACCTTGGGCAGGCTGGCAGGACCTATACCGAAGACCAATTGCAGCATGAAGTGTTCAGCCGCTGGAACGGTGGCTCTTATCACGAATGGGACACGGTTTCTGCTTCCTGGGTCAGAAAGAAAAATCTTCTGTGCGATAGCAATACTGGAAATATTGGTTGGTCGATGGATAACGAAAAGAATAAGGATAGAACTCAGGCGCAGTTACGAGAGAGGGACAAGGAAACTTATTCGAAGGGCACTAAGGGGCAGTCGGAGGATCATCCGTGGCAATACCAGGGAGTCTGTTATGCAGATCATGTGCTGGGTAAATAAATTCGCAAGAATACTGTTCTGCTTGCTGTTTTGTTTAGTTTCGGCTGCTTATGCCAGTGCTGAAATAACGCAGGTAATAAAGGTCAGTGGGCAGGCACAACTTCGAATGACCGATAGCGCGACCTATCAAGTGAAGTTGATGGTCGATGCCGGCGCTGTGCTTTATGACAACGATAAACACAAGGTCGGGGCGAGTGAATATGTTTCGCTGTTCCAGATCGTACCCTCGAACCCTGCGCATCCTTCAGGCTTATGCGGCTCGGGAAACGAAGTCTGGCTTTATGTCTATCAAGTCAAGAGTGCAGGTCTCGTTGAAAGTACCAAAGTATTGGTAAGCAGCTGTTTGCGATCGATCTCGACTGAAAGTCAGAACTCCGGCGCACAGCAGCAAGACTTGGACTTCTCGTCGGTACGGTGGAGTTCAGCGGGTTTTTCCATTGCGTGGTTCGAGAATGTAAATGTTGCCGGTCAGTCATTGCAGCGTTCGAATTTTGTGCCGCATGACGGAGGGTTCCTTCGGCAAGACGTACTGATTCAAGAAAGTTCGAACACAGGTTCATTAAAAAGGGACGAGAAATGAAAGGCATCATTCGTATTGGCGACAAAACCACCGGAGGCGGCACCGTACTGTCGGGTTCCGCCGTCATGCGGTTCGACGGGATAGGTGTGGCGCGTGAAGGAGATCCGGTGCGCTGTCCGGTTCCAGGTCACGGCCGCACCGTGATCGCCGAGGGGCATCCGGCGTTTCGTGACAACGGTGTTCCGGTTGCATTTGACGGACATCGCTGTGCGTGCGGGTGTGCGCTGATTTCCTCGTTACCTGTAGCAGGTGCGAGCTAAGCCATGCCGGTCAGATTGGATAAGGTCCCTGCGCAGGCGGTGAGGCCTACGCGTCCCCGTGCCTGGCTTTGGGCCGGCTTGTTGCCTCTCTTGTTACTGTTGGGGGCGGGGTTGGCATGGCTGTCCAGCACGGTGCCGCTGAGCCAGCAGTCAGCCGACTTCTGGGCGCTGGCCTTGGGCGTGCCCTTGGGTGTCTGGTGCGTGCTGGGGTTCGGCCGGGCATTGCTTTACATAGGCCAACAAAGTGCTGCTGATGGTTGGGATGAAGCACGGGAAAACGATGTGTTTTGCAAAACCCGCCAGGGGCGCCGCACTCAGCAATTGTTGGGTGCCAGTCTCTACACCGCACTTCGGAAGCCCGGTGATAAGCCGGCTGCCCAGCTGGATTCTTTACTGAATGGAGCCGTCGCACTTGAGGCTCGACCCGTAGGGAAGGGTGAAACGCCGCTGCGCCACACTCATTTTCCTGGCGACAGGGAGGACCCCGAGCACCTGCTGCTAGGGGTGTTGAAGCAAGTGCTGGGTGACTTCGCCCCGATTTTGGCGCAGTTGCCGGACAGCAACCCATTGGCGTTGTCGCTGGAGATCGAAAGCGGGTTGCCAGAGGGTGTGTTGCGGCGTGTGTGGCAAGAGGCGTGGCGCCTGTCGGGTATCCGGCAATCGACAGCACCTGTCGAGGGCAGTGGGTTGGCGGCGGTGGATTGCTGGCTCGATCAGCGCATAGACGATCAGGCGTTGCTGCTGGTGGTGGCGTTGCACTTAGCTCCGGAGCAGCCCGAAGGCACGGCGGAAGTCGCCGTTGGCTTGTTGTTCGGCAATCTTCTGACGCAATCCACCCTGGCGCCAATGGCGTACCTGCATCGCCCTGAACAGGAGCGCGCACCCACCGACGCCGCATTGCTATATGCCGTGCGTCAGGCCCTCGCATGGGTACCGCTGCCAGCAGAGTCCATCGAACAGGTCTGGAGAGTGGGTATCCATGCGCAACGCCGTGCCGCCTTGTCGACGGTGTCGGCTGACGTGGCTCTGCCGGCCAGACCCAACCAGGGATGTTGCAATTTCGATGATTTGCTTGGACATCCCGGTCAAGCCGCCCCGTGGGTGGCCATCGCCGCCGCTGCGCAGAACATCGAACACGGCGCGGGGCCGCAGTTCATTTTCAGTGGCGGCGCTGTCGCCGATGGACTCTGGAACACGGTGTTGATGCCCGTGTCACCCCTTTCGGAATAGGAAATCTGGAATGCAGTTTCGACGCTCTATAGGAATAGGTGGGCTGGTGAGCATGCTGGTGCTGGCCGGTGTGGTGTTGGGTGTACTGCTCTGGCGTCACCCGGAGTCACTGGGGATTGCCGCCGACAGTGTTCAGCAAACGGTGTGGCTTTCAGTGACCTCGGTGATCACCTTCATCGCATCGATATTCCTGGGTGGATATCATTTGTTGGGAAGGCAGATGGGCCACTCGGCATTTAACCGGCGCGAAAAGGATGATATTCCTGTACCTGCGCGAGCCCTCCGACCTGATTCCAATGATGTTCAAGCCAGGCCATGGGTGGCCAGGGTTAAAACCTCTTTGCGGGCACGCCCAAGCCTCTTCTGGCGTCACAAGGTCCGCCTTCTGCTCATCGTCGGTGAACCCGAACAAATCCAGGCTATCGCGCCCGGCCTGACCCGGGACCATTGGCTGATTGATGATGACACCGTGTTGCTCTGGGGCGGCAGTGTGCAAAACAAGCTGGACGATGTGGTGATCGAGCGCTATCGCCGCTTGACCCGCTGGCGGGCCCTTGATGGCGTGGTCTGGGCGTTGAATACCGAGCAAAGCGCAGACGACTACCACATGGGTAAAGGCGCACGGCACCTGCAAGACCTCGCAAGTACGCTGGGCTGGTCGCTGCCGCTGCACCTGTGGCAGGTCTGCGCCAGTCACTGGTTGCAGGACAAACGTCCGAGCCAGGCGGTGGGTTGCGCACTGCCGTCACGCCTCACCGCATCAGACCTGGAAACGTCGCTGCACAGTTTACTGGGCCCCATGCGTCAGGAAGGCTGGGCGCAGATGAACCTGACGATGGCGCATGATTTTCTGGTGCGCCTGGCGCGGGACCTGCAAGTTGAAGGCGTGGCCCGCTGGCGTAAGGCACTGGCCCCGTGGTTCGGCAGTTCCAGGCAGGATGTACCGTTGCGCGGCCTGTGGTTCAGCCTGCCGTTGTCCAATACAACGCTGAACAAGGAAGAGCACTTCTGGCCCATGGACCCTGCCTGGCAAGGCGTGCTCGGCGAGCCAAAACGGCGGAACCGTCGCCTGGGCTGGAGCGCCCAGCGCATCGCCTACGGTTTGGTTTTGACCGTGGCCCTGGTCTGGGGCGCCGGCCTGCTGCTGTCGTTCATCAGCAACCGCGTGCAGATTCACCATTTGCAAACCTCGCTGACCGCACTGCAACAAGCCACACCCGGCGACGCGCAACTGAGCGCTCTCAACGAACTGACCCGCGAACTCGGCCGCCTGGATTACCGCGCCAGCCACGGCTCACCATGGCATCAGCGTTTCGGCCTGAACCAGAACGACGCGCTGTTGGCTATGCTCTGGCCGCGTTACGTCGAAGCCAACCAGCGCCTGCTGCGCGACCCGGCAGCGGCCACCCTCAAGGCCCGTCTCAACGCCCTGGTCAAGCTGCCACCGGACAACCCCGAACGCGCCAAGCGCGCCCCGGCCGCCTACGCGCAGCTCAAGGCCTACCTGATGCTGGCGCGCCCGGAAAAAACCGATCCGGCCTTTCTCACCCAAGCCTTGGTGGAAGTCGAACCGCAAAGCACCGGCTACTCACCAGGCCTCTGGCACGCGCTGTCACCGACCCTGTGGGCCTTTTACGCCGAACAACTGGCCGCCCACCCAAACTGGCGCATCGACGCCGATCCCAAGCTGGTCGCCCAGGTCCGCCAGGTCCTGATCAGCCAGCTGGGCCAGCGCAACGGCGAAGCCAGCCTGTACCAAACCGTGCTCGACAACTCGGCCAACCACGCCCCGGCGCTGGCCCTGCAACAGATGGTCGGCGACACCGAGGCCGCAGCGCTGTTTGCCACTTCAGCCGAGGTCCCCGGCGTGTTCACCCGCCAGGCCTGGGAAGGCCAGGTGCGCCCGGCCATCGACGCTATCGCCGAGGCGCGTCGCGAGGAAATCGACTGGGTGCTCAGCGACAACCCGGCGCGTCTCGCCGCCGACCTGAGCCCGGAGCAGCTCAAGCAGCGCCTGACCGAACGCTATTTCCAGGACTACGCCCACGCCTGGCTGGATTTTCTCAACCAACTGCGCTGGCAACCAGTGGACAGCCTCGGCGAGGTGATCGACCAGTTGGCGCTGATGAGCGATGTGCGTCAGTCGCCGCTGATCGCGCTGATGAACACCCTGGCCTATCAGGGCCAGGCTGGCACCCGTCGTCAGGCCCTGGCCGACTCGCTGGTGCAGTCGGCGCAGCAGTTGCTTGGCCAGGAAAAAGCGCCGCTGATTGACCAGTCGATGCCCGCCAGTAGCAGCCCGCTGGACGCCACCTTTGGCCCGCTGTTGACCTTGCTGGGCAAAGACGTCGACAACCAGAACGACAACGAACGCCTGAGCCTGCAAGCCTTCCTCAACCGCGTCACCCGGGTGCGCCTGAAGTTGCAGCAGGTGAGCAACGCACCCAATCCCCAGGCGATGACCCAGGCCCTGGCGCAATCAGTTTTCCAAGGCCACAGCGTCGACCTCACCGACACCCAGGCCTACGGCAGCCTGCTCGCCGCCAGCCTCGGTGCCGAGTGGGATGGCATCGGCCAGACCCTGTTCGTGCAACCGCTGGAGCAGGCCTGGCAGCGAGTCCTGCAACCCTCGGTGGCCGGCCTCAACAGCCAGTGGCAGCGGGCGATCGTACGCGACTGGCAGGGCGCGTTTGCCGGGCGCTACCCCTTTGCCGCCACTGGCAGTGACGCCTCGCTGCCGATGCTCGGGCAGATGATCCGCGCCGACGCCGGGCGCATCGACCAGTTCCTCCAGCAGCAATTGGGCGGCGTGCTGCGCAAGGAAGGCAGCCGCTGGGTGGCCGATTCGCGGCACAGCCAGGGCCTGCACTTCAACCCGAAGTTCCTGACGGCGATCAACCAGCTCAGCCATCTCGCCGACGTGCTCTACACCGACGGCGGCATGGGCCTGAGCTTCGAGTTGCGTGGCAAGCCGGTGCGCGACGTGGTGCAGACCACCTTCATCCTTAACGGCGAAAAACACGAGTACTTCAACCAGAAGGAACGTTGGCAGCGCTTCAGCTGGCCGGGTTTCAGCCAGCACCCGGGCACGCGGTTGCTGTGGATCAGCGTGCTGGCCAACGAACGCCTCTACGGCGATTACGAAGGCACCTGGGGCCTGATCCGCCTGCTCGAACAAGCGAAGGTCACCCCGCTGAACGACACCGACAGCCAGTACCGCGTGCAGCTTCGTGCCCCCGACGGCCTCGACCTGACCTGGTACCTGCGCACTGAACTGGGTGCAGGGCCGCTGGCGTTGCTCAAGTTGCGCGGCTTTGAATTGCCGGCGCAGATCTTTCTCGGCGAAGGCACTCAAGCACAGCCCTATGCGCAGAATGGAAGTTACCCATGAGCCTGCTCAAACTGATCACCCGTTGCCTCGGCGAACGTGACCCGCTGGCCCTTGCCCGTACCCAGGCCGACTGTTGGCAATCCTGGTTGCAGCCCATCAGTGCGCAGTCGCCGGTCGGTGAAGACCCGGGTTACGACGATGATTTCCAGCGCATGCGTGAAGAGGTCAACAAGCTCTCCGGCGCGAACGTCGACGAGGTGATTCAGCTGGCGGAGAAGTTGCTCGGCCAGCGCTGCAAGGATCTTCGCGTCGCCACTTACTACCTGTGGGCACGCCTGCAGAAGGACGGTGAGACCGGGTTGGCCGATGGCCTTGGTTTATTGGCGGCGCTGGTTGAGCGGTACGCAGGCGATGTGCTTCCCGTGCGGGCCAACAGCCGCAAGATGGCCCTGGAGTGGTTGACCGGCGCCAAGGTGCTGGACAGCCTGTCGCTGTACCCGGAGGTGGTCAAGGCCGAGGCGGAACGCACGGTGGCGGCATTGGCCTGGCTTGAACATGGGTTGCAAGCCTGGCCCGAGGATCAGCGGCCGCAGCTGGATGCGTTGCATGGCGCGTTGTCGGCGCGCCTGGCACAGTCCGGCGGAGTCGATGCGGTGGTGCCGCAGCACAGCGCCAGCCACGAGTCCGTCAGCCAGGCCAGCTCCCCGGGTAGCCAGGCCATCAAGTCCGGGCGCGACCTGCTGGACAGCGGCCGGACCTTGGCCTGTTACCTGCGCGACCAGCCACAAGGCTGGCTGGCGGCGCACCGCCTGATGAAAAGCCTGCGCTGGGACACCTTGCACGAGCCGCCCCTGCAGGACGCCATCGGCACCACGCGCCTGGCGCCGCCCCGGGGCGAATCCCGGGCGCAACTAAAGCGCCTGTATCAGCAGCAGAACTGGAGCGAATTGCTCGATCAGGTCGAGCGCACGTTCGCCGAGGGGGTCAACCATTTCTGGCTGGACCTGCAGTGGTACCTGGTGCAGGCCTTGAGCAAACTACCGCCGCCCCAGGACGGCTGGGCGGACATGGTCAAACGCGACTTGGGCATGTTCCTCGAGCGGCTGCCGGGCTTGGAGGCGCTGGGGTGGAACGACGGTACACCGTTCGCCGACGAGGCCACCCGTGAATGGATCGCTCAGCACGTCAGCGCCAATCAGTCGCGCCAACTCCTGCCCGCAGCGGCCCCGGCAGCGATCATGGCCGATGGCGAAATTCTGTCCCTGGAAAGCGAGGCGCTGGCCCAGGCCGACAGCGACGGCGTCGAACATGCACTGGCCTGGCTGGCCGCGCGCCCGGACATTCACACCGGCCGCCAACGCTGGCTGCTGCGCCTGCTGATGGCGCGGGTGGCCGAGCAATGTGGCAAGAACGACCTGGCCCTGCACCTGCTCGGTGAACTGGATGCCACGGCCGAGCGCCAGGCGTTGGCGGACTGGGAGCCGGAATTGCATTTCGAGGTCAAGGCCCGCCTGCTCAAGCTGACGCGCCTGAAGGCGCAGCGCAACGCTGTCGACAAGCCGGCCCTGGACAGACGCATGGAGACGTTGCTGGCGGCGTTGGTTGCCATCGATCCGGTACGCGCCGCCGTATTGTGCGGTTGAACTCCATTTATCAGGATTATTTACAGCATGGACAATCTGACACTGCGTTATTACGACGCCGAGATGCGCTACCTGCGCGAAGCCGGGGAGGAGTTTGCGCAAGCGTTTCCCGACCGCGCGGCGCAGTTGAACCTGGACAAACCCGGCGCCCGCGATCCCTATGTGGAGCGCCTGTTCGAGGGCTTCGCTTTCTTGATGGGGCGCCTGCGCGAAAAGCTCGACGACGACTTGCCGGAACTGACCGAAGGCCTGGTCAGCCTGTTGTGGCCCCATTACCTGCGCACCATTCCCTCGCTGTCGATCGTCGAGTTCCAGGTGCAACTGGCACAGATCAGGCGCAGCGAGCTGATCGCCGCCGGCCAGGAGGTGCTCTCGCAACCCATCGGGCCGCAGCGTACCGTATGCCGTTACACCACCACCCAGGACCTGCGGCTGCAACCCATCGAATTGCAATCCTTGCGCCTGGCCCATGAGCCCGACGGCCGCTCGCTGCTGCGCCTGCGGTTTGCCTGCGCAACGGCGATCGACTGGAGCCAGATCGACCTCAGCCGCGTGCCGATGTACCTGAACGCCGATGCCCCCCTGGCCAGCGCGCTGCATCAGGCCCTGACCCTGAATGCCCAGGCGTTGTATGTGCGCCTGCCGGGCGAGGCGCAACGAGTTGCACTGGCAGGTCATTTCGCGCCCAAGGGCTTTGCCGATGAGGACCGCTTGTGGCCAAAGGGTGACAGCGCGTTCAGCGGCTATCAGTTGCTGCTGGAATATTTCACCTTCCGCGAGAAGTTCATGTTCGTCACCCTCCATGGCCTGGAGCAGGTGAGTATCAATGCGGATATGCCCTGGTTCGAACTGGAGGTGGTCCTGCGCGAGTCGTGGCCGCAGGCATTTAACCTGAGCGCCGAACACCTTCGCCTGCATGCGGTACCGGTGATCAATCTGTTCACACTGGAAGCCGATCCGATGCCGCTGGATCCATTGCAAACCGACTACCTGTTGCGTCCCATGCGCCTGCAGGACGGTCACACGGAAATTTACTCGGTGGATCGGGTCACCGCATCGAAGAACACCGAGCGTCTGGACTATGTACCGTTCAGCAGTTTTCGTCACAAGGGCGGAATGTTGCGCGACGAGGCGCCCGAGCGTTACTTCCATACCCGCCTCAAGCGAGGTGCCAATGGCCTGCACGATACCTGGCTGATTCTCGGGGGCGACGGCTTCGATCAGGATCGCTTGCAGGGCAGCCAGAGCCTGTCCCTGCAACTGACCGGGACCCACGGCCTGCTGCCACGCAAGGCGCTGCAAAGCACCCTGCTTGATGGGCTGGTCAACACCGCCTTGAGCGGCTTGCGCGTGCGCAATTTGAGCGCCCCGACCTTGCCGTGCTATCCGCCGAACCGCGATCGTTTCCACTGGCGCGTACTCAGTCACCTGGGTTCCAACTTCCTGCCGATGCTCGATAACGCCGAAGTGCTGCGCGGCACCCTGGCGTTGTACGACTGGAGCGGCAGCGAGCTGAACCGCCGTCGCCTGGCGGCCATCGTCGACGTCAGGCACCACCTGGTGCAGCGGTTCGAAAAAGGCTTTCTGCTGCGCGGCGTGGATATCGAAGTGACCCTCGACACCCATGGTTTTTGCGGCGAGGGCGACATCAGCCTGTTTGGCGAAATGCTTCATCGCTTCTTCGCGCTGTACGCCGACATTCACCTGTTCAACCAGCTCACGCTGATCCTTCAACCTACTGGAAAGTGCCTGCGATGGAACGAGAACCACAGTCAGCGTATTCCCGGCTGAAAGCCGGCGGATTGCTCGAAGCGCTGGAAGGGCGGGTGGCCGAAGCGAGTCTGTACCGGTTCTGCCAGTTGCTCGAGCAAGCCCTGCCAGGCCATCCGCCGCTGGGCAGCACCAGCCACCCGGCGGACGACCCGGTACGCTTTCGCCCGGACCCTGGCATGGGCTTTCCTGCTGGTGAGCTGAAGTCCATAGAAATGGATGACCGGCAACCGCTGAACCCGGCGACGGTGCGTACGCGGCTGTTGGGGTTGTATGGCGTGGACTCGCCATTGCCGACGGCTTTTGTCGACGACATTGCCCAGCGCCGCGACGGGCATGAGGCGCTTGAGGCGTTCCTGGATATTTTCAATCACCGGATCTTCACCCAGTTCTACCGGATCTGGCGCAAGTATTCCTACCCGGCGACCTTCGAAGCCGGCGGCAGTGATGCGACTTCCCAGTGTCTGCTGGGCCTGGTCGGGCTGGGGATTCCCGGCACGGCCAAGCGCATTGCCACGCCGGTTTCGCGGTTTCTCGCACTGCTCAGCGTAATGCGCATGCCCACCCGCAACGCCGAGGGCATCACCGCTCTGGTGTCGCTGCTGGCTCCAGAGACCCGGGCCCGGATCACGCCGCACTGGCCGCAGAAAATCCCCCTGGCCCATCCGGCGAGTCTGTCCGCGAGTCGTCCGGTCAGCCTGTCCCAGGGCACGCCGCTGGGGAACAACGGGTTCGATGCCAACAGCCAGCTGCACCTGGCGCTGTTCACCCGGGACCGGGACGAAGCACGGGGCTGGTTGCCAGATGGCCAGTTGTACAACGACCTGCTGGTGTTGCTGCGGGTGTACCTGGGCTGGCGATGCACCGCCAAATTGCAGCTCTCGCTGCCAGTGCGCAGCCTGCCGCAACCGGTGCTGGGGCGGGCGCCGATCCGCCTGGGCATGACCGGCATGCTGGGTTCGGGCAGTGACACCTGGCAGGGCGCGGAACACGACACCATCACCATTAATCTGGGCCGCTACCAGGGCTTGTTGAAAAACACTCGGAATAGGGAAGCACAGCATGTCGCGTACCGTTGGTAATTCATTGATCCTGACGACGCTGGCGGTAGTGCTCGCCGGCTGTGGTGTCACTCAGACTGTTTCGGAAGGCACGGCGTCTGCCACCCGATCGATTTTCTACAAGCAGGTGAAAGACCTGCGCCTGGATTTCAGTGCCCGCACGGCCATCAACACTGATGTTGCGGACATGAATGCGATGTCGGTCCCGACGCTGGTACGGGTCTATCAACTGAGCGACAGCAAGGCGCTGCAGAGGGCTTCCTACGATAGCCTGCTCGGTGGCGACGAGCAGGCGCTGGCCGGCGAATTGCTCGATACCCGGGCACTGGTGATCAAGCCGGGCGAGGGCGCGAAACTGGATGTGCCGCTGGACAAGGACGCGCGTTTCGTCACGGTGGTCGCATTGTTTCGCGATCCCGACGTGCAGAAGAATACCTGGCGCCTGACCTTGAACCGCGACGACCTCGACCCCGATCGTGCGCGGGTCATCGAGCTGGGGGACAACCAATTGACCCTGCGCGCATTGGCCCGGGACTGACCATGCCTGACCTCAATCCTTCGCTTTACGAAACACTGCTGCAGAATTTCGACGGTGACCTGGACCTGCATCAAGTCAATGAAGAAGACCAGCACACGCTGTCGGTGCTGGACAACCTGCAACGCATCCTCAACAGCCGGGCCGGAACACTCGCGCACTTACCCGATTATGGTCTTCCCGACATGGGCCAGATCCTGCAGGGCCTGCCGGGCTCGGCGCACGTGTTGATGAGGGCCATGCAAAACACCCTGGTCAAGTACGAGCCGCGCCTGGCGACGGTGCACATCGCGTTGCTCGAGCAGGCTTTGCCGGGCCATCTGGAGTACAGCCTCGACGTCCAGCTCAAAAGCGGCCGGCAGGTGACCTTCGGTACCACCCTGGCAGCGGAGGGCAAAGTCCTGGTGCGCCATCTGAAGCGACAGCAATGGCTGTCGAAACCCTGAACCTGTAAAGCAACGGAGGCTGACGGTGCTATTTGAAATGCGTATTCGACTGGGCGGTGATCCGCGCGGTCATGGTGAGTTTATTGCGCTGCGCGAAGAGCTGGCGAAGTTGGGTCACCCGGCCTGTCCCGATGTGGATTGGGCGAAAGTGGAGCAGTGGTGCCTGGCACTGTTCGAACACAACGGCGCAGACCTGCAGACGGCCGCCGCGTTTGCCCTGGCGCGCAGCCAGCGATATGGCGTGGAAGGCATGAGCCAAGGCGTGACGCTGATCGAAACCCTGTGCGGCCAGTGGGCTGCCTGTTGGCCACCCATGGCGTCGGTGCGCCTGGATATCCTCGCCTGGTTGTGCGTGCAGTGGCAGGCGTTGCTGCGCAATCTGGCGCCGGGGGCACAACACTTCCCCGAGCTGCTCCAACTGGACAGCGGGCTGGCGCGTTTGCAGCAGCGCCTGGAGTTGCAGGCGCAACCGTCGGTGGTTGCCCTGCATGCCTTGCGCCAGCAGATCGAGAGCCTGATCCGGCGCATGCAGCGCAGCAGCGTTGTGGTCGGCACACTATCGCCGCCTGCAAGGGAGCCGGCGCCGGCTGTGATGATGCCCGTGGTGATATTGCCGCCTAACCCCATGCCCATGCCTGAAATGCCGCCGGCGAAGCGTCCCGTGGCCCGGTGGCTTTGCGCTGCAGCCGTTGTGACGGGCCTAGTCAGCGGCGCTTGGTGGCTCGGTTCGACCGGCGTTGCCGAGCAACGCCTGGCGCATCTATTGCAGTCGCCACCCACTTTTGTCGCGCCCGTTCGCCTGGACAGCCTGTCGCTGTTCGAGGCCGGCAGCGCCGAGCTCAAGCCGGGTTCGACCAAGATCCTGATCAGCGCCCTGGTCGACATCAAGGCCCAGCCCGGCTGGCTGATCGTCATTGGCGGGCATACGGATGGTCGAGGCAGTGCGCAGCACAATCAGCAGCTTTCCCACGCCCGGGCCTCGGCCGTGCGTGACTGGATGCAACGCATGGGTGATATTCCTGACAGTTGCTTTGCGGTGCGGGGGTTTGCCGCTAGCCAGCCTGTCAGCAGTGATGACAGCGAAACCGGGCGTGCGGCGAACCGGCGGGTTGAAATCAGCCTGTTGCCGCAAGCGGGTGCATGTGGGCAAACGGCGTCAGAGGAGCGCCCCGTGTAGGCGAGGGGGAGGGAAATACAGGCGTAGCCGCGGTCCGTTCCCGCGGCTACGCCTGCACAGGGTTCAAGCCTTGATCACATATCCATAAGCGCGAATACGCCCCTCATGCTCCTTCAGATAAACCCCCTGCAACTCCGGCGTGAAACCGGGCAGGCGGTTGATGCCTTCCTCCAGCGCCAGGAAGTACTTGAGCACCGCGCCACCCCAGACTTCGCCCGGGATGATGCAGAGCACGCCCGGCGGATAAGGCAACGCGCCTTCGGCCGCGATCCGCCCATCCGCATCCGCCAACGCCACCAACTCGACGTTGCCACGGATGTACTCGATTTGCGCCTGCTGCGGGTTCATGGCCTTTTTCGGGAAGTGTTCCTTGCGGAACATGTCCTTCTGCAGTTGCTGCACGTTGTGATGGCGGTAGAGGTCGTGCATTTCCTGGCAGAGCTGGCGGATGGTGTAGTTGCGATAGCGCTCCTGGTGCTGCGCGTAGATCGCCGGCAGTACCCGGCTCATCGGCGCGTCATCGCTGATGAAGCGTTCGAAGCGGGCGATCTGTGCGGCCAGGTGGGTCATCTTCGCCCAGTCTTCGGCCGGGGTGAGCAGGAACAGGATCGAGTTGAGGTCGCATTTTTCCGGAACGATGCCGTTCTCGCGCAGGAAGTTGGCGAGGATGCCGGCGTGAATGCCGAAGTCAGTGTAGCTGCCGTCGACCGGGTCGATGCCCGGGGTGGTGAACAGCAATTTGCACGGGTCGATGAAGTACTGCTTCTCGGCATAGCCACCAAAGGCGTGCCAGCGATCCTTGGGATGGAACTCGAAGAAGCGGATGTCATTGGCGATTTCTTCGGTGGGATAGTCTTCCCAGGCGCGCCCTTCGATGGTGTACGGCACGAACGGGCGGACCATGGTGCAGGCTTCGAGGATCAGCTTGCGTGCTTCGATGCCGAACTTCACGCAGTCTTCCCACAGGCGCAGGCCGCTACGGCCCGAGTGGATGCGCGCATTCACATCCAGCGAGGCGAACAGCGGGTAGAACGGGCTGGTGGACGCCTGGGCCATGAACGCGTTGTTCAGCCGGTGATGGTTGCAATAACGGGCCTGGCCTTTGATGTGGCGGTCTTTCTTGTGCACCTGGGAGGCCTGGGAAAAACCGGCCTGCTGCTTGTGCACCGACTGGGTGACGAAGATGCCCGGGTCGTTTTCGTCGAGGTCGAGCAGCAGTGGCGAGCAGTCTTTCATCATCGGGATGAACTGCTCGTAACCGACCCACGCCGAGTCGAACAGGATGTAGTCGCACAGCTTGCCGATGCGGTCGACCACTTGCCGGGCGTTGTAGACGGTGCCGTCGTAGGTGCCCAGTTGAATGATCGCCAGGCGAAATGGCCGTGGCAGTTGCGCCTTGTCCGGGGCGACTTCGGCAATCAGTTCGCGCAGGTAGTCTTCTTCGAAACAGTGGGCGTCGATGCCGCCGATGAAGCCGTAGGGGTTGCGCGCGGTTTCCAGATAGACCGGCGTCGCGCCGGCCTGCAGCAGCGCACCCTGGTGGTTGGATTTGTGGTTGTTGCGGTCGAACAGCACCAGGTCGCCGGGGGTCAACAGGGCGTTGGTCACCACCTTGTTGGACGCCGAGGTGCCGTTGAGCACGAAGTAGGTCTTGTCCGCATTGAACACTTGCGCCGCGTGTTTCTGCGCCAGCAGCGCCGGGCCTTCGTGGATCAGCAGGTCGCCGAGCTTGACGTCGGCGTTGCACATGTCGGCGCGAAACAGCGTCTCGCCGAAGAAGTCGAAAAACTGCCGACCGGCCGGGTGCTTGCGAAAGAACTGGCCGCCCTGGTGACCGGGGCAGGCGAAGGTCGCATTGGCTGCTTCGGTGTAGTGCTTGAGGGCGTCGAAGAACGGCGGCAGCAGGCTTTCTTCGTAGGCTTTGGCGGCGGTTTCCAGTTGGTTGCCATGGTATTCGACGTTGCTCGGTGACAGGTCGAAGATGCCATTGACCTGCAGCAGCACGTCATTCAGGTGTTTGTAGACTTCTCGCGGGTGGGTGCTGGTGCCGGGGGACGCCACCAGGAAAATCGGCACATCAAAACCGGTGCGCTGGATGGCGTCGAGGGCTCCGGCCAACACATCATTGACCGACACCACGGCCACGGCCACGTCGGTGAAGTCGGTGTGACCGAGCGGAACCACCTCCCGGGCGTTCAGGAAACATTCGGATGCGCCTTCACTGGCAGCGATTTTCAGGGCTTTCATGGGGTGGTGTCTCCTGGCGGGCACTCAATTGTCCGCAGCTTTTTGAGAGATCAACTTCCGGAGGAACTCCAGTTCCCCTGATCGGAAATCGCGTCACCACTGGTTATAGAGCATATTCCTGATTTGTCAGGCTTTTACCGATTGGTTGGACGACCGGCACCGGTCAAGCGTGAACCAGTGCAATCGTGAACGAGACCACGATCATGCACGCAAAAGCAAAATTGATATTCATGAAGTTTCCATCCAAAGCATGAGTGACGGCGCCATCTTGAACAGGTCACAGGAAAATAAAAAATTCGGTGTAATGATTTGAAAGATCGAAAAAAATGATACTTCAACCTGTTCGCCCGGCCGCCCGTTTGTGTTTATCCCGTGCTTTGGCTAATCTCGCACAAACACGCAGATTTACGCATAAACGAGCAAAAACATGCACGACAATCATTCTGCCGCCGAGCTGCCGTCAGTGCGCCGGCAAAAAATCCTGTTGATCCTCGAACGTGATGGCAAGGTCATGGCCTCGGAGTTGAGCCAGCATTTCGCGGTCTCCGAAGACACCATCCGCCGCGATCTGGCGGAACTGGCCAGCGCCGGCCTGGTGCAGCGGGTGCACGGCGGGGCGTTGCCGCGACCCAAAGACACGGGCAAGGACTACTTCACCCGGATCAGTGAAACCGACGAGGTGAAAACCCATCTGGCGCAATTGGCCGCGCAACGGGTGCAGGACGGTCAGATCGTGGTGTTCGATTCCGGCACTACCACCTTGCAGATCGCGCGCTCGTTGCCAGAGGACATCGCCATTACCGCGATCACCGCGTCGCCGATGACCGCCATTACGCTGTCCGAATACAAAGGCATCAAGGTGATCCTGGCGGGCGGCCAGCTCAACCCGGCGACGATGTCGGCCAGCGGCCACGAAACCCTGCGGCTGCTGGCGGGCATCAAGGCCGATTTGCTGTTTACCGGGGTCTGCGCGATCCACCCGCAGGTGGGCTTGAGCTCGCTGCATTTTGATGAAGTGCCGGTGAAGCAGGCGATGCTCGACTGTGCGTCCCATGTGATTGCGGTCACTACGGCGGACAAGCTCGGCGCGGTGGAACCCTTTGTCGTCGCGCCTTGCCAGCGCGTGCATACGCTGATCACCGAGCGGCATGTGGCTTCGGGGAATGTCGAGGATTATCGGGGGCTGGGGATTGAGGTGGTGCAAGTCTGAGCGATTTTGGCTGGCGGGTGTATTGAATGTTCCGGCCCCTTCGCGAGCAAGCCCGCTCCCACATTTTGATTTTCAGTGACCGCAAAAATGTGGTCACCCAAGATCCCTGTAGGAGCGGGCTTGCCCGCGATGAGGCCGGCACAAACAACATCAATGCCGGATGTGCAGCGAATGGATCAGCGCAATCGCTCAAGCATCTGGTAGTACCACATGCCCGCGGCGAGCATCGGGTTGCCGAGCAGGTCGCCCATGGGCACGCGGATGTGCTGGCAGGCGGCGAAGGTGTCGAACTGTTCCAGTTGTCCTGTGATCGCCCGGCCCATGATTTCGCCCATGATGTGGGTGGTGGCGATGCCGTGGCCCGAGTAGCCCTGGCAATACCAGACGTTGTCCGACAGCTTGCCCAGTTGCGGGATGCGGTTGATCACGATGCCCATCGCGCAGCTCCACTGGTAGTCGATGGTCACGCCTTTGAGCGCCGGGAAGGTCTGCTCGATGCACGGGCGCAGCTCGGCGGCGATGTCGCGTGAATCCTTGCCGCTGTAGTTGGCGCCGCCACCGAACAACAGGCGACCGTCGGCGGTGAGGCGGTAGTAGTCGAGCACGAAGCGACAGTCATAGACCGCCAGGTCTTCGGGGTTGATCTGTTTGGCCAGTTCGCCCAGCGGCGCGGTGGTGACGATGCCGCCCATGGCGGGGAAAATCTTGCCCTTGAGTTTGCCCGGTTCCAGCTTGTGGTAGACGTCGCCGGCCAGCAGTACCTGGTTGGCGTCGATGTGCCCGTGGGCAGTGCGCACTCCGGGCGTGTCTCCGTGAATGATCTCCAGCACTTCGCTGTTTTCGAAGATCAGTGCGCCCAGGCTTTCGGCCGCGCGGGCTTCGCCGATGCACAGGTTGAGCGGGTGCAGGTGCATGTTGCGGGTGTTCTTGATCGCGCCGTGGTAGAGGTCGCTTTGCAACAGGTCGCGGACCTGGCTGCGGTCGAGGAGGCTGACTTCGTCGGCCATGCCACGGTGCACCGCCTCGTCGTAGTCCTTGCGCAAGCCGACCATGTGCGCGGGTTTGTACGCGGCGTGCAGGTGGCCGTGCTTGAGGTCGCAGGCGATGCCGTATTTTTCCACGCGCTGCTGGATGATCTGGTGCCCGCGCCAGCGCAGGTTCCAGATGAAGTCGTCGACTTCATCGCCGATGGTGCGGCGCATCTGTTTGCGCATGGCCTCGTCACCCGACAGGCTGCCGGTGACCTGGCCGCCGTTGCGCCCGGTGGCGCCCCAGCCGATCTTGTGGCTTTCGACGATGGCGACCTTCAGGCCTTTTTCCGCCAGCTCGACGGCGGTGGCCACGCCGGTGAACCCGCCGCCGATGATCACCACATCAACCCGGTGCCGGCCTTGCAGCGTCGGGTAATCGGTGTCCTGGTTGAGGGTGGCGGTGTAGTAGGAATTGCAACGTTGAGTCATGTCGGTGTCCAGGCAGAATTGGGAGAAGCCAATGCCGGCCAGGTGAGCGCAGTCAGGGTGGGAGCGGGCTTGCTCGCGAAAGCGTACTTTCAGCCGACATCACTGCTGAATGACACACCGCTTTCGCGAGCAAGCCCGCTCCCACAGGTTCTGTGTGTGGCTGAGCAGGGTTCACGCGGACCGGGATAGCGAAAGGAGGGGGCTCACCAATCAGGCGAGCAGGGCGCTATCCGGCGGACGTGCGGAATGACGCAGTTTCGAGCGGCGCAGGGCCATGGGCAGGTTGACGATACGCTTCATGCGCGTGTTTCCGGCTGCGGAAATCGTTGGAGGCCGAAGCCTCCGGGGATGCTGGATAGTAGGGGGTCGTCCTTCAACCTGCAAGGTGAATCCCGAGGCCGATCAGTGCGCAACCGATCAACACCTCGATCACCCCGCGCTTGAAACGCAGCAGCGCAATGCCCGCCAGCAGGGCGATCAGCAGCGAGGGCCAGTCCAGGTGTCCCTCGAAACCTTTGGGCCAGAGCACGTGGTAGGCAAAGAAACAGGCCAGATTGAGAATCACGCCCACCACGGCGGCCGTAATGGCCGTCAGCGGCGCGGTGAACTTCAGTTCGTTGTGCGTCGATTCCACCAGCGGCCCGCCGGCGAGGATGAACAGGAACGAAGGCAGGAAGGTGAACCAGGTCACCAGCGTGGCGGCGATGGCGCCGGCGACAAAGGCCTGATCCGGGCCGAAGACCTGATGCACGTAGGCGCCGATGAAACCGACGAAGGCGACGACCATGATCAACGGACCTGGCGTGGTTTCGCCCAGTGCCAGGCCGTCGATCATCTGTGTCGGCGTCAGCCATCCGTAGTGACCGACCGCGCCCTGATACACATACGGCAGCACCGCGTAGGCGCCACCAAACGTCAACAGTGCGGCCTTGGTGAAGAACCAGGCCATCTGGGTCAGCGTGCCTTCCCAGCCGAACAGTACGATGAGCATGGCCATGGGCAACGTCCACAAGATCGCACCGATAATGGCCAGGCGCGCCAGTTTCCAGCCACTGAAGCGGGCGTGTTCGGGAGTTGGGGTGTCGTCGTCGATCACGGCCGGACCGAAGGACTTTTTCGCCGCGCTGTGGCCTCCGGTCCTGAATTTTTCCGGTGCCAGGCGTCCGCCGAAGTAACCGACGATTGCCGCGCCGAGCACGATCAACGGAAACGGCACGTTGAGCACGAAGATGGCCACGAAGGACGCGGCGGCGATGCCCCATAACCAGCCGTTCTTCAGCGCCCGCGAGCCGATCCGGTGGGCCGCCTGCACCACGATTGCCGTGACTGCCGGCTTGATCCCGTAGAACAATCCGGCGACCACGGGCACTTCGCCAAAGGCGATGTACACCCAGGACAACGCAATCAGGATGAACAGCGACGGCAACACAAACAGCACGCCAGCGATCACGCCGCCCCAGGTCCGGTGCATTAGCCAGCCGATGTAAGTCGCCAACTGCTGGGCCTCGGGTCCGGGCAGCAACATGCAGTAGTTGAGCGCGTGCAGAAAGCGCCGCTCGGAAATCCAGCGCCGGCGTTCGACCAGTTCCTGATGCATGATCGAAATCTGCCCTGCCGGCCCGCCAAAGCTGATGAAACCGAGCTTGAGCCAGAACAGGAAGGCTTCGCGCAGGCTGATAGTGCGCGGTGGTGGCACAGCCTGTCCGGTGATCGGGGAGGGTATCGGGCTCAAGCGGAAATTCCTTGCGCAGATAAGCTTTGAACCCGTGACTGTAGCTACGCGCGAGCGCGTTGGATAGACGCTTCAGGCGGAGTTTGTGCCAGTGCCATCGGGCCCTGGCGGCGCGTGTTGGCAGACCCACCGCCATCGCGAGCAGGCTCGCTCCCACAGGTTTTGTGTGTTTCCTGAAAATCAGGTCAACACAAAATCCACCGGCTCCAGTTGTGGCGGCAACTCCGTCACGCCCAATGCCGCCAGCACATCACGCTCGATGTTGCGCACGATGGCGTCGGTGGGCAGGTCGTTTTCGTCGCGGCCGAACGGGTCTTCCAGTTCATCGGCAATCGCATCCAGGCCGAAAAAGGTGTAGCTGACAATCGCGGTGAAGATCGGTGTCAACCAGCCCAGGGGTTCGGCCATGGCGAATGGCAGGAGGATGCAGAACAGGTAGATGGTGCGGTGCAGCAACAGGGTGTAGGGAAAGGGTAGCGGGGTGTTCTTGATCCGTTCACAGACGGCCTGGGCATGGGTCAGGCTGGTCAGATGATTGGCCATGAGCGTGTAGCGCCAGTTGTTGATCACCCCGGACTCGTTGAGTGTCGAGCACTGCTGACCGACTTGCATCAGTATTTGCCCGGTGACGTCCGTGGAGTTGCCCTTGGGCATCGGCTGCAGCCAGTCGCCACTGGCGGCCATTTCGTTTTCCTGGCGCAGCCGTGCGTTCAGGGCATGGGCAAAGCCACACAGGTTGCTGAGGATTGTGTATCGCTCATCGGTGTCCTTGATCACCAGGGTTTCACGAATCATCGAGCGGACCTCGACGATCACATCGCCCCAGGCCTTGCGTGCTTCATACCAGCGGTCGTAGCAAGCGTTGTTGCGAAAGCTCATGAAGATCGACAACGACAAACCCAGCAGCGTGAAGGGCGTGGCGCTGACCTTGGAAAAGTAACTGGGGTGCAGGGTTTCGATGAGCACGATGGCCGAGGCGAGCAGCTTCACCATCAGGCTGCGCCAGGCAATGCGCTTGGCAATCGAACCCTTGAGAGACGTCAGGACGCCGATCAGGTTGGGTTTGGGTCTCACGATCATGGGTTTCAGCCGCCCGTCATGTTCATGAAGCGAACGACCTGAACGTCGTCGTTCACTTCGAAGTTGTGTCGATAAGGCTTGAGTTTCATGGCCTCGATAATGGCCTTTTCCAGACGCTCGGGTTGTCCGGGGTGGCTGCGCAGGACAGCCTTGAGATCCACCGAGTGCTCATTGCCCAGGCACAGCAGCAGACGTCCTTCCACGGTCAGCCGCACCCGATTGCAGGTGCCGCAAAAGTTGTGGCTGTGGGGCGAGATGAACCCCAGGCGAATCTGCGGCGCCTCGGCCAGGCGCCAGTAGCGCGATGGGCCCTGGGTCGACTCGGCGGAATCAATCAAAGTGTAGCGTTCGGCGATGCGCTCGCGGACCTGGCTGCTTGCGAAAAACGACTCGGCGCGGCTGTGTTCGTGGATGGTGCCCAACGGCATTTCCTCGATGAAGGAGATGTCGAGGTTGCGGTCGATGGCGAAGCTCACCAGATCATTGATCTCGTGGTCGTTGCGGCCTTTCATCACCACGCAATTGAGCTTGGTGTTGCGAAAGCCGGCCTGGTTGGCCGCGTCGATGCCCTTGATCACCTGCGCCAGGTCACCGGTGCGGGTCAGTTCGCGAAAACGTTGCGGGTCCAGGCAGTCGAGGCTGATGTTGAGCCGCTTGACCCCGGCGTCGAACAACGGCCCGGCCAGTTTGGCCAACTGCGAACCGTTGGTGGTCATGCAAAGTTCACGCAGGCCGGGCAGGGCGGCGATCTTCTCGCACAGTTGCACCACGCCCGGGCGGATCAGGGGTTCGCCCCCGGTGAGGCGGATCTTGCGGGTGCCCAGTGCGACGAAGCTTTGTGCCAGCTGAAAAATCTCTTCCAGGGTCAGTACCCGTTGGCGCGGCAGAAACTGCATGTCCTCGGCCATGCAATAGACGCAACGGAAATCGCAGCGGTCGGTGACCGACATCCGCAGATAGTCCACGCGCCTTGCAAACCCATCGATCAGGACTCGTTCTGACATGACTTTTTCTCCTGGCACCGAAAAATCTGTAGGAGCGAGCTCTGCTCGCGATGGTCGTTAACGATTACGCGGGCTTTCTGGTTAAACGCGGTGCCCTTGGGCTCATCGCGAGCAGGCTCGCTCCTACAGTTACGAATTCCGTTAATTACGGACTTGTTGAACGCAGGCTAAGAGCAACTTTAGCGGGCGTCCAATCACTATTGATGACCGGGTGATCGACCGGCTCTATGGTGAACTTTATTTTGTGATAAATGAGCCTAAAGTTATTTCAACTAATTGAAAATAAAGGTAAAAAATCGTGATGGGGTGTTTCGATAATGCTGTCATAAATAGCGATTAGACAATATTTAAACGCCATTCATATGCTTTCTCCGTCAATTCGAGCAATGACCTGAATCCGGTCCAAGCCTGTGTGCATTGTCACGGAGAAGTACCATGTCTCAAGTCGACCGCTACAAACCCTACAAAGGTGCCGCCGCTGGTTGGGGCGCGCTGATCGCTGTTACCAAGAACTGGCTGGGCAGTGTGGTTGCGTTGGGGGTGGTGGCGGGGGCGTTGCGGATGTTGATGCATGCGGCCGGGATGAGTAGCCACTGACGGCAGGTCATTTCCGGTTCACTTTGAGGCGTATGTATGGATTGGGTTGGGTGGGGTGAATATCCATTTCTCTGGTAACGGCCACCTATGGTTCCGCTTTTACAGCGGGTCACTTTGGAAAAGCCCCAAAGTAACCAAAGGGCTCTTGCCCCTTTCGTTCGGTGCCTCGCCTAGGCTCGGCATGCCCTCGCTCCGGTCCTGCTCCGTGGGCCCGCCGCCATCGGCCATCCATGGCCGAGGGCAGCTAACCCGGCATCCATGCCGGGTTGCCCACTGCGCAGAACCTGCGCTCGGCCTCTCGAGGGGGCAAGAAGATCAAAAGCCAAAGCAAAAGAAAAAGCGAGGCGGCCTTACAGCCGACCTGATCGCAAATGAACTCGTTCCCTGTAGGAGCGAAGCTTGCTCGCGATGGACGTCAACGATAACGCGTACTGTCTGAATGATCGCGTTGTTCAGACGTTTTTCGCGAGCAAGTTCGAACTGCGATGAGGCACTTGCGGTCGCTATCGCCGGCAAACCGGGCTCTTAGGCAAAGCGATCACCCCCGAGTCTACGCACAGGGTTCTGGGTTTTTGGTTGATAGGCGGTGTGATTTTTTACAGCGCAGGCGGAAAGTTGGCTTCTCTGGAAACAATACAGCCCCGCAATAGCGGGGCTGTAGGTGGTCAGGGATCAATATGACTTTGCATAAAGTGCCCACGTGTTCGTTTTACGGCCGGTGAATAAACAGGTTGCGGAGATTCCAGGTTGTTTTAGCGGAATACAGCGAACGGTTGCTCCAAGTTCTCCGATAGTTTTTTCAACGTTTTCATCTTCTGTGAAGGGGGCGAGAACAAAGGCGTTAAGTTTTGCATTCTGTTTGAATCGCTCTTTGAATTCGCCCAGAGTTGTGACCGTTGTGGTGTTGTCTGACAGTTTTTTCTGTGCCATCTCCAACATGTCTTTTTGAAGGGCATTCAGTGTTTTCGAGATGTTGTTAACGAAATTTCCAACGTCAATTTTGAGAATGGTTTTGGAGTTGTTTCGACAGGAATAGGACACCACATTCTGCTCCAGTTCCTTTATGCCAATCTCGATCCGGACAGGGACGCCACGCTTGATGTGGTACCACTTTTTTTCGCCACTGTTCATGTCCCGCCAAGCAACGCTGGCCCGAAGGTTTTGCCCCTTGAGTTTTTTCCGGCAGATCTGCTTTTGCAGTTTTTTACAGTAGTCATGGATGGCATCTGCATTTTGTTCGTTGCGCACGATTGGGATAATGACGACCTGCGTCGGTGCCACGAGGGGCGGGAGTACTAGTCCATCATCGTCACCATGGGCCATTATCATCGCGCCGATCAGTCGCGTGGATACTCCCCAAGACGTGGTCCATGCCAGTTCTTTTATCCCTTCTTTGTTCACGAAGCGGATGTCTGAACTCTGTGCGAAGTTCTGGCCTAAAAAATGAGAAGTACCTGCTTGCAGGGCCTTGCCGTCTTGCATCATCGCTTCAATGGTATAGGTGCTGACGGCGCCTGGAAATCGTTCCCAGGAGCACTTTTCGCCCTTGATTACTGGTATGGCCAGGTGCTCGGTAGTAAAACGCTCATAGATATCCAACATCTGTAGCGTTTCGACCAAGGCCTCATCATGAGTTGCGTGAACGGTGTGACCTTCCTGCCATAGAAACTCCGATGAGCGCAGGAAAATCCGGGGACGCATTTCCCAGCGCAGTACGTTCGCCCATTGATTGATAAGCAAAGGTAGGTCCCGATAGCTTTGTACCCATCGTGAAAAGGATGCACCGATGACCGTTTCACTCGTGGGCCTGATGATCAACGGTTCTTCTAGTGTTCCTGCGGGAACAAGCGCTCCATCCGTCGACTTTTCGAGACGGTAATGGGTTACCACTGCGCACTCTTTGGCAAAGCCTTCTACATGCTAGGCTTCTTTTTGAAGAAAGGATAACGGAATCAAAAGTGGAAAATAGGCGTTTGAATGTCCTGTGTCTTTGATTTTCTTATCAAGTTCTCGTTGAATCTGCTCCCATATGCCATACCCCCAAGGACGGATAACCATGCAGCCTCGAACTGGAGAGTTCTCAGCCATTTCCGACTGTATAATCACTTGTTGATACCAGTCAGAAAAGTTTTCATTTCTTGTAGGTGATATTGCGTTTTTCATAGGGCCCTTTCTTTGAAGTCGAAATTATTATTCGAATTGGTGTCGTAAGGGGTAGGTATATTTATTGAGCTTTGAAATTTCAAGACTTCATGTGTGGTTTTTCATATTTCAGAAATTTCCTTCAGAAGGATCTTTCTTTTTGTAAAGTTACTTCGCTCTTCGACGTGTTCGTCGACCACAAATAGCCCCCAATGCAATCACTTCGGGGGCTATGGCTCTCACTGCGCCCCAAACATCGCCGTCCAGTAAATCCCCGCATCGCTCTTCGGATCGGTCGCATACGCTGCGCCCAGTTCGCGGAACTGCGGGTTCATCAGGTTGGCGCAATGGCCGGGGCTGGTCAGCCAGCCTTCTACCACCTTGTGCGCGGTGTCCTGCCCGGCGGCAATGTTTTCGCCGATCTGCTGGAAGTTATACCCGGCCAGTTCCGCGCGGTCGCCGGGGGTGCGGCCGTCGCGGTCCTTGTGGTCGAAATAGTTGTTGTTGGCCATGGAGCGCGAGTTGCCTTCGGCGGCGCTGGCCAGCGTGGCGTTCCAGGCCAGCGCTGGTGCGGCGGCGAAGGACTGTGCACCGCACTGGCGTGGCCGGGTGCGGGCTGCGTTGAGTTCGGTGAGCAGCTTCTGGCCTTCGGCTTGCGCGTCACCCAGGCGTGCGCTCAACAATGGCCGTGCGACCACGATGCGCCATTCACGGTCCTGGCGGCTGACGCCGACATCGACGAATTGCGGGTCGAGCACTATCTGGCAAAAGCTCTCCTGAATCGCTTTCATCGCCGACGCCGCATCACGAGGCCCGGACAGGCTGATGGCCTGCACATTCTTCATCGGGTAACCGGCAGTGGCCATGGCCTGCTGCAGGTTGCCGATGCTCGGGGCGGTCAGCACCAGGCGCGGGTCGGCCGACAGCGGTGGAAGCTCCGATGAGACCTGGCCGGCACAGCGCTGCGGTTGGCTGCGGTAGACGTTGATCGATTCGATCAATTGCGCTTCGTCGGCCGCCACGGCGTTGGCGGCGAATACCAGGCCCAGTGACACACCGGCAAAACGCATTGCGGATGAGATGAATCCCATGAAAATCCCCCTTGAGCAGATGGCACCCATGATGCGCGAAGTTGCCCCTTCTAAGACAACGGATTTATCCAGAGTGTAGTGGGGCCGGTGAAATCATTTCACTACTACACTGAATCGAATCGCTCACCGAGTGACCCCGATCATGCGCCCCGACTGGATCGCCATCTGCCTCGCCTTCACAGTGCTTGCCGGCCCGGTATTCGCAACCGATCAACAACAAAAACAGCAATCGGCCGAGAACAAGGCCGAGGTGCTGGAACACAAAGCCGCCGAGAGCAACAGCCCCGCATCGGCGACCAAGGCTGAAGCCATTACTCCATCCGAAGTCCAGGCCGTTGACCCGGCGGGTGCCGCGCCGCTGGACGATGCAATCACCTGCCTGGCCCGGTCGATTTACTGGGAAGCCAAGGGCAAGAATGCCGCCGACATGGAGGCGGTGGCCAACGTGGTAATGAATCGCCTGGGCCACGAAGGCTTTCCGGACACGGTGTGCAAAGTAGTCAAACAAGGCTCGGAGACCAAGAGTTGCCAGTTCTCCTGGTGGTGTGACGGCAAATCCGACTCGGTCCAGGAAGAAGTGCCTTACGCGATGGCCAAGGAAATCGCGCGCAAGGCGCTGAACAAGGAATTGCCGGATCGTACTCAGGGTGCCTTGTATTTCCATGACCGTACGGTCAAGCCGGATTGGGCCAAGGAATACATCAAGACCGTGGATATCGGCTTGTTCCGGTTTTACAAACCCCATGACGGATCGGCCAGATAGCAGCGGTGATTTCGGCCAAATATTTTATTTTTTTGAGGTCGCGCGAGGCGTTATCGAAACTGAAATGTTTCTGTTTTATAAGCTTCATCACGCAACGGTGCGCGAATGACGCGATAAGCAGGAACCAAACATGAAGCTGACGAGGGTCTGGATCAGTAATCTCGCGCCGATCACGGCGCAGTCGCCGGCGTACGCCCTATGACCGTCCTGGTCACCGGCGCGGCCGGTTTCATCGGTTTTCATACGGTCCAGCGCTTGTGCCGCGAGGGTCTGGACGTCGTCGGTATCGACAACCTCAACGACTACTACGACGTGGAACTCAAGCACGCGCGCCTCAAGGTGCTGGAGACGTTGCCGGGTTTTCGCTTCCGGAAAATGGACATCGTCGATAAACCGGCCTTGATGAGCCTGTTTCAGGAGCACGCTTTTACCGAGGTGGTACACCTGGCCGCCCAGGCGGGGGTGCGCTACTCGCTGGACAACCCGGATGTCTATGGGCAATCGAACCTGGTCGGCTTCCTCAATGTGCTGGAGGCCTGTCGGCACCATCGTCCCGAGCATCTGATCTACGCCTCGAGCAGCTCGGTGTACGGCACGAACAGCAAGCTGCCGTTCAGTGTCGAGGACCCGGTCGAACATCCCGTTTCGCTCTATGCCGCGAGCAAACGCGCCAATGAACTGCTGGCCGAAAGTTACTGCCATTTGTATGGCCTGAAAGCCAGCGGCCTGCGCTTTTTTACCGTCTATGGCCCATGGGGCCGCCCGGACATGGCGCTGTTCAAGTTTACCGAGGCCATCCTCAAAGGCCTGCCCATCGACATTTACAACCAGGGCCAGATGTCGCGGGATTTCACTTATGTCGACGACGTTGTCGAAGGCATCGCCCGGTTGCGCCCAAAGCCTCCGCTGCCGCAAGGCTTGGCTACCGGGGTCAACCGGCTCTTCAACATAGGGCGTGGCATGCCGGTGGCGTTGCTGGATTTCGTCGAGTGCCTGGAGTCCGCCCTGGACCTGCAAGCCCGACGCAACTATCTGCCGATGCAGGCCGGCGATGTGGTCAAGACCTGGGCCGATGTCTCGGCACTGGCCGAGTGGGTGGGCTTCAGCCCGCAGGTGACGCTGGAAACCGGCGTAAGTGAATTTGTGAAGTGGTATCGGCAGTTCTACCGGATTTGAAGCGTTCGCCTCTGATCTCGAATAATCAAAAAGGGCGAGAGAGACTCCATGAGCCAAGACATTTTTGTATCCGTACTGATTCCCGCCAAGAACGAAGCGAACAACCTCAAGCCATTGCTTGAGGAAATCCGCGTGGCGCTGGCTGATGAATCCTACGAAATCATCGTGGTCGACGATGGCAGCACCGACGCGACCCTGCATGAACTGCGGCAGATCCGCCACGACGGCTTGAACACCTTGCGCATCCTCCACCACGAACGGTCGCTGGGGCAGAGCACTTCGCTGTACCACGCCGCCCGTGAAGCCCGTGGGCAGTGGCTGGCGACCCTCGATGGCGACGGCCAGAACGACCCGGCGGACATCCCCGGCATGCTCGCGCTGGTGCGCGGCGAACCGGGCAAGGTCGATGTGCAACTGGTCGCCGGGCACCGGGTCAATCGCCGCGACACCGCGAGCAAACGCTACGCCTCGCGGTTCGCCAACAACCTGCGTCGGCGCTTGCTCAAGGACGCCACCCCGGACACCGGTTGCGGCCTGAAGCTGATCGAGCGCGCGGCGTTCTTGCGCCTGCCGTATTTCGACCACATGCATCGCTACATTCCGGCGCTGATCCAGCGCCACAACGGGCGCATGATCGTGCACCCGGTCAACCACCGGCCACGCACGGCCGGGGTATCGAAATACGGCAACCTTGATCGCGCGTTGGTCGGCATTCTTGACCTGATCGGTGTCTGGTGGCTGATCAAACGCACGCGCCTGAACACCACTGCCCAGGAGCTCGAAGGATGATGCTGACCCGTGAAACCCTTTGGCTGCTGGTCGGCTTTGCGGGGCAGGTTGCCTTTACCGGGCGGTTTGTCCTGCAGTGGCTGTACAGCGAGTACAAAAAACGCAGCGTGATCCCGACCAACTTCTGGTACCTGAGCATCGTCGGCAGCACCTTGTTGCTGGCCTATGCCATTTATCGCCAGGACCCGGTGTTCATCGTCGGGCAGGCCTTTGGTTCCATCGTCTATTTTCGCAACCTGCAATTGATTGCCAAAAGCAGAAGCGTAAAGGAATGAGCATGCGTAGATCGTTGTCGCCCAGGGTTGAATGCCTGGGCTTGATGCTGCTTGCCCTGTTGCTGATCGGCGCGGGCATGGGCCTGCGTCAGGCGCAGAATGTGGATGAGGAGCGCTTCCTCGGTGTCGCGCTGGAGATGCTGCAAAACGGCTCGTGGCTGATCCCGCACCGTGCCGCCGAGATCTACGGCGACAAGCCGCCGATTTTCATGTGGACGGTGGCGTTCTTCACCTGGCTGACCGGCAAACCGAACATCGCCCTTTATATCCCGGGACTGTTTTCCGCGGTGACGGTCACGGCGATGGTCTATGACCTGGGGCGTCGCCTGTGGACCCAACGTACTGGGCGCAACGCCGCGCTGTTGTACCTGGCGACGTACCAGACCTATAGCATCCTGCGCACCGGCCAGATCGACAGCTTCCTGATTCTGTTCACCTCCCTGGGTCTGTACGGTCTGGCGCGGCACCTGCTGCTTGGTCCGGCGTGGCGCTGGTTCTACGCGGGCTGCGCGGCCATGGGCATCGGCGTGATCACCAAGGGCGTGGGCTTCCTGCCGGCGCTGATGCTGATTCCGTACGCCTATGCGGTGCGCAAAGGCTGGCCCGGCGTGGTGGCCATGCCCGGTGAGGCACGCAAGTGGTTGCTGGGGCTTGCAGTCATGCTGGGTGCCATTGCGATCTGGCTGTTGCCCCTGGCCTTGTCCATCATTTTGAATGGCAGCGCAGACGAAATCGCCTACGCACGGGAGATCCTCCTGCACCAGACCGCGGGGCGCTATGCTGCGGCGTGGCATCACCGCGAACCGTTCTGGTACTTCTTCACCAACGTGATTCCGCAGTACTGGCTACCGTTGGTGCTGGTGTTGCCATGGCTGGTGCCGGCCTGGCGCCGGCAGTTGCAAAAACGCGACGGCCGGGTCCTGGTGTTGCTCGGGTGGGTGGCGCTGGTGGTGCTGTTTTTCTGCTTCAGCACTGGCAAGCGCAAGCTGTACATCTACCCGGCGCTGCCTGGGCTGGTGCTGGTCGCCGCACCGTTGATCCCGTGGCTGCTCAAGCGCTGGTTCAAACGGCACCCGCGTTTGCGTCGGGCGTTCCCGGCACTGGTAGCGACCTGGTTCGTGCTGTGGTTCGCCCGTGGTTTCATCGAACCGCTCAAGGACGGCACCAACATTGATCAGGTGCTCATGGCGAAGGCCGCGACCATGACCCAGGGTGCCGATCTGGTGCTGGTCAACTGGGAGGAGGGGCACTGGCTGTTTGCCCGGCAGCCGATCGTGCATTTCGGCATGGACTATTCGACCATCGAAAAGGCCGCGCAGTACCTGCGCGAACACCCCAAGGCCTACGCACTGGTGCCGGATGAAGTGCTGAACCAGTGCTTCAAACCCGAAGCGGCCCGTGAACTGGGGGAAAACGCCAGGGCGAACTGGTCGATCGTGGGGGTGGATGCCGACAACGGCAAATGCCTGCCGCAAGAGACCGGCAAAGCCTACCGGTTCAGCTGGAATGACCCGCATATGCCATCGGCGCCAGTGCAGGCAGCCAATCCCTGAGGGGAACTGTAGGAGCCGGCTTGCCGGCGATGGACTCGAATGCGCCGTGTTTATCCAGTTCAGGCGCGTTATCGTTGACGACCATCGCCAGCGAGCCGGCTCCTACAGGTGATCGCGTACTTCCCGGGGAGCTGTAGGAGCCGGCTTGCTGGCGATGGACTCGAATGCGCCGTGTTTATCCAGTTCAGACGCGTTATCGTTGACGACCATCGCCAGCGAGCCGGCTCCTACAGGTGATCGCGTACTTCCCGGGGAGCTGTAGGAGCCGGCTTGCTGGCGATGGATTCGAATGCGCCGCGTTTATCCGGTTCACACACGTTATCGTTGACGACCCTCGCCGCGTTCGTCGACTGTCACTGACTCGCGTCCAGCACCACCCGGTAGCGCGCCTTGCCGCTGCGCAAGTGATCGACGGCTTCGTTGATCCGGCTCATGGGAAACATCTCGACCTGCGGCACAATCTGATGGCGGGCGCAGAACTCCAGCATCATCGCAGTGTTGGCCGGTGAGCCGACCGGTGAGGCAGACATGACTTTCTGCTGGGGAATCAGGTTGAACACGTGCACCGGTATGGCGTCGGGCACGACGCCGACAAAGTGCAGGCGCCCCTTGCCGCGCAGGGTGGCGAGCATGGCCGTCCAGTCGAGGTTGGCGTTGGCGGTGACCAGGAGAAAGTCCAGGGTACCGGCAATGGCATTGAGCGCATCGGTGTCGGTCGAGGCGACCACCTTGTGCGCACCCAGGCGCTTGGCTTCGTCCTGTTTGCTCAGCGATGAGGTGAAGGCCGTGACGTCGCAGCCCCAGGCGTTGAGGAAGCGCAGCGCCAGGTGACCGAGACCGCCGATGCCCACCACACCGACCCGGTCGGTGGGCTTGATGCCGAATTCCACCAGCGGGTTGAACACGGTCGAGCCGGCACAGAATAACGGCCCGGCCATCGCCGGATCGAGCCCGGCCGGGATCGGCAGGGCCCAGGCCCAGTGCGAGCGAATGCGGTCGGCAAAGCCGCCGTTGCTGCCAATAATGGTCGGTTGCACGGTGCGACACAGGTTATGCGAGCCCTCGATGCACGACGTGCAATGCATGCAACTGCCCTTGTACCAACCAATGCCCACCCGTTGGCCCATTTCCAGGCCGCGCACCTGGTCGCCCATCCGCACGATACGGCCGACCACCTCGTGGCCGGGAATGAACGGGTAGTGGCTGATGCCCCAATCGTTGTCGATCAGCGACTGGTCGGAGTGGCAGACGCCGCAATACTCCACGGCGACTTCGACCTCATCGTTGCCCAACGGACCGGGATCGTAGCTGTAGCGCTCCAGTGGCGCGCCTGCCGCCGTGGCGGCCCAGCCGGTAAAAGTGGTGAGTTCGCTGCTGTCGCTCATGGGATACCTCCAGATCAGAAGTCAGGGGTCATGGCCGCTCGGGTGCAGCGGCGGAGCGAGGAAAGTGTAGCGGGTTGCCAGCGTTGCATCGGGCGCGAGCCTGGATACTTGAGCATACAAAGGCGCCAAATGTGGACACATTGTAGATACATGTGCGCGTTTTCATGGGCCAGGTCCCACGCTCACAGAGAGATCAGCCATGTTCCGCAAACTGCAGCAGTTCGTCAGATTGTTCAGCCAGAGCGCCCGATTGATGGTCGGCGTTCCCGAATACGACAACTACGTGGCGCAAATGGCCCGCAACCGTCCGGGTGAGCCGGTCATGAGCTATGAGGTGTTTTTCCGCGAGCGCCAGGAAGCGCGATTTGGTCGGGGCAAGTGCAATACGCGGTGCTGTTGACCCGAGAGTTACCTCAGAAATCCAGATCGATGACGAAGGCCGCATCGAAATCAGGATTTTCATTGATGCCGTTCTTGGCATAGCCCCGGGGGTTGCAGACCACGCGGGTGTTGCCCACCCGATAATCGAAGCTGCCGTGGGTGTGGCCATGCAGCCACAGTGTCGGCTGCCAATGTTTGATACGTGCTTCGAGGTCCGAGACAAAGCTTGAGTTGATCGGCGAACCGGCAAAGGTCGGGCTGATGCTCGACCGGGTCGGGGCGAAATGAGAGATCACTACCGTAGGTGTGCTGTTGTCGCGGGTGAAGCAGTCTTCCAGCCAGGCGACCGTTTGCAGAAAAATCATCTGGGAAATCGCCGGCGTGAACAGGTCGGGGAAATCGGGGGCGATCCTGATGTGGCTGAAGTCTCGGATCAGTTGGGTCGCCAGGTCGATGCCCAGCGTCCGATCCTCGGGGCTGTCGAGCAGGCGGTAGTCGGACCACAAGGTGCAGCCGAGAAAACGTACGCCATTGTGGACGTACTCCGAACGTTCCAGAACGTGGATCCGGGTGCCTTGCGCCAGGCTGTTCAACTGTTCGTAGGTGGAGACCAGGTCGCTGCCATAAAACTCGTGATTGCCCGCCACGTACAACAGTGGAACCGGACACGCACTGGCCCACTCGATGGCCTTGGCCGGCCGGGCGATGTCCCCGGCGAGCACGACGATATCGGCCTCCACGGCGGGGAAAGGGACCGCGTTGACGGACAGGTGCATGTCGGACAGCAAGGCGATGCGCATGGGTCGACTCCGGCGTGTCTTGAAGGGCAGACCGTTCAAATTACCCGTTGATAACCTGTTGTCACAAGCCTGCTCCCACAGTTTTGATCTTCAGTGAATGCCAATCCTGCGGCCGGCCACAATCCCTGTGGGAGCGGGCTTGCTCGCGAAAGCGGTGGGTCAGGCGCCATTCATTCTGGATGTGATGGCCCCATCGCTGGCAAGCCAGCTCCTACAGGTTTGCTGGCATCGCTTTTGTAGGAGCCGGCTTGCTGGCGATGCAGGCGCCACGGTCTGCCAGACAGGCCTTTACTTCAAGTACCACCCCCAAGGCTGGTCACTGACGTACTCAGTCACCTGCTTGACCTCCAGGTAATTGTGCAGCCCCCATTGCCCCAGCTCCCGGCCGATGCCGCTATGTTTCATGCCGCCCCAGGGCGCTTCGACGAAGGTCGGTTGCGAGCAGTTGACCCAGACGATCCCGGCGCGCAGTTGGTTGGCGACCCGGGTGGTGCGTTGCAGGTCCGCGCTCATCACCGCAGCAGCCAGGCCGAACCGGCTGGCGTTGGCCATTTGCACCGCTTGTTCTTCGGTCTTGAAGCGCTTGATGCACAGCACCGGGCCGAACACTTCCTCGCGCCACAGAATGCTGCTGTGCCCCGGCTCATCGAAAATCGCCGGCTCGACAAAGTAACCTTCGCGCAAGTGCGCCGGGCGTCGTCCGCCGGTGAGCAAGCGGGCGCCGCTGGCCAGGCCTTGGTCGATGAAACCGAGCACCTTGTCGTACTGGCCCTGGCTGACCAGCGGACCGAGCAGAACCCCGTGCTGCATACCGGGGCCGATGCTGATCTTGCGGGTTTCTTCCACCAACCGCTCGATCAGGCGCGGGGCGATGCTTTCCTGCACCAGCAGGCGTGAGGTGGCGCTGCACACCTGGCCCTGGTTCCAGAAAATCCCGAACAGAATCCACTCCACGGCGGCCTCGACATCAGCATCATCAAACACGATGAAGGCCGACTTTCCGCCCAGTTCAAGGCTGATGTTCTTGATGTCCCGCGCCGCCGCCGACATGATTTTCGCCCCGGTGGGCACGCTGCCGGTGAAGGCCAGCTTGTCCACGCCCGGGTGTTCTGTGAGCGGGCTGCCGGCGTCAGCGCCAAGGCCGGTGATCACGTTCAACACCCCGGCCGGCAAGCCGATACGATCGGCGGCAGCCGCCAGTTCCAGGGCGGTCAGCGGCGTCAGCTCGGACGGTTTCAACACCACGGTGGCCCCGGCGGCCAAGGCTGGCGCGACCTTCCACGCGGCCATCAGCAGCGGATAGTTCCAGGGGATGATCTGCCCGGCCACGCCAATCGGTTCGTGGCGGATGCGGCAACGGAAACGCTCATCCGGCAAGGCCAGCGGCTGATCCTGCTGCTGGTCCAGATCGCGGGCCAGACCGGCGTAGTAACGGAAGCAGGCGATGGCATCGCCGATGTCCCACTGCGCCTCTGGCAAGGGTTTGCCGTTGTCGCGCACTTCCAGTTCCGAGAGTGCCTGTTTGCCGGTTTCCAGTTCATCGGCCAATGCCTCCAGCCACTGCGCGCGCTCGGCGCCGCTGGTCTGGCCCCAGCCATTGTCGAAGGCGCGACGGGCCGCACGCACGGCATGATCGACGTCTTCTTCAGTGCCGGCCGCCACCCGGTGGAAGACCTGTTCGGTCGCGGGGTCGATCACGTCCAGATAGCCACCCAGGTCCGGGCTGACCCATTCGCCGTTGATGTAGAGCTGATCACGCATGGTGCGACTCCTGGACGCCGGTGCGGCGGTTTTGCAGATGGCGGGAAGTGAACAGCAGGGCCAGCGACACGCAGATGATCACCGTGGAAATCGCGTTGATCTCCGGCGTCACGCCGCGGCGGATGGAGGAAAAGATGTAGATTGGCAGCGTCGTTTCGGAGCCGGCGACGAAAAACGCGATGATGAAATCGTCGAAGCTGAAGGTGAAGGCCAGCAGGAACCCGGCCATGATCGCCGGGCTGATCTGCGGCAGGGTCACCCGCCAGAAGGTGTCCATCGGTGGCGCGTACAGGTCCGCCGAGGCTTCCAGCAGGGCCTTGTCCAGCGAATCGACGCGGCTGCCCACGATCACCATGACCAGGGCCATGGTAAACAGCGAGTGCGCGGCGATCACCGTGAAGAACCCCATGTTCAACTTCGGCACCGTCGGCAGCCAGCTTGCCAGCAGCGGATTGATCAGGTCGAACAGGCTGATAAAGGCGATCAGTGTCGAGATGCCGATGACGATGCCCGGCACGATGATCGCGCAATAGGTCAGTGCATCGAACAGCAGGCGCACTTTGGCGCCACAGCGCTGCAAACCGAACACCGCGAGGGTGCCGAACAACGTGGCAATCACCGCCGAACTGAAAGCGATCAGCGCACTGTTGCCCAGGGCTTCCATGATGAACGGGTTGCCGAACGCGGTGCCGAACCATTGCACCGAGCAGCACTGGAACGCCAGGCCACTGCGCCCGGCGTTGAAGCTGAACAGCACGATCAAGGCAATCGGCGCATAGAGGAACAGGTACAGCGAAGTCGAATAGCTGCGCAGCCACATGTCACAGGCCTCCGTCGGCAGGGCGGCCGCCGTAGCGCGCCACCAGTTTCAGATACACGCCGATGATCAGCAGCATCATCGCCACCAGCGTCATGGCCAGCGCACTGCCGAACGGCCAGTTGCGCGATTGCAGGAACAGGTCGACCAGCGCGTTGCCGACAAAGAACACCTTGCCGCCGCCGAGAATGGCCGGGATCAGGAACTCGCCCATCAGCAGGATGAACACCAGCATTACCCCGGTGATGATCCCCGGCGCGGACAACGGCAAGGTGATCCGGCGGAAGCTTTCGAAGGCGCTGGCACCCAGGTCCGCCGAGGCTTCGAGCAGGCGCTTGTCGAGTTTTTCCAGGCTGACGTAGATCGGGAACACCATCAGCGGCAGATAGCCGTAGACGATGCCGATCAGCACCGCCCACGGCGTGTTGATCAATCGCACATCCTCCAGACCCAGGCTGGCCAGCAGCGCCGGGATGCCTTTGCCGCTGAGGATGAAAATCCACGCATAGGTGCGGATCAGGAAACTGGTCCAGAACGGCACGATCACCAGCGTCAGCAGCAGCGAGCGATTCCTGCTGACCTTGACCGCAAGAAAGTACGCCAGCGGATACGCCGCCACCAGGCATACCAGGGTGCCCAGCGGCGCGAGCATCAGCGTGTTGCTGAACGCCGCGCCGCGAGAGCCGAGGTTCAGGTAGTTGGCCAGGGTGAAGCCACCGGCGTAACCACCCACGGCGCTGCGCTCGCCGAAACTGAAAACCATGATGATCACCAGCGGCATCAACAACAGCAGCAGGAACCACAGGGTCGAAGGCAAGAGCATCAGCAGGGTGATGCGTCGGCCGAGGCTGCGCCGCTGGCGAACCTCGACCGCCAGGGCATGGCCCGGCTGCACCGTTTGCGGGTGGGCGGCGGCATTCATGGGTGACTCCTCATTGGCCATGGTCAGGCGATCAGGCGGACTTGAAACGCGCCATCAGTTCGGCGCGCGCCGGGCTGGTCAGCGTCGCGGCGGCACCGAACTCCAGCGGGCTCAGGGCCTCGGCGGCCGGGTACATGATCGGATCGTCGAGCATCGCCACCGGCAGCAGCGCGTCGACACGCTTGTCGCCGCTCGGGTAACCGTGGCTCAGCACTTCCAGCTTGTTGTGCTGCGGGTCGAGCAGGTAGTTGATGAAGGCGTAGGCGGCGTCCTTGTGCTCCGAGCTTTTCGGAATCGCGAAGAAGTCGCTCCACAGCTCGCCACCTTCCTTGCCCAGTTCGAACTGCATTTGCGCGTTGTCGCGGTGCAGTTGCGAGGCGTCGCCGGTCCACGACATCGCCAGCCAGGCATCGCCGCTGCGCATCGACGGCTGGATGTCGGAGTTGATCGCGAACAGGTGCGGCTTGACCTCGATCAGCAGCTTTTCCGCGTCGGCCAGTTCTTTCGGATCAAGGGAGTTGAAGCTGTAGCCGAAGCTTTTCAGGGCGTTGCCGATGGCGGTCAACTGGTAGTCGTGAACCATCGTGCGGCCACTGGCGGGGCCTTGGGCGGCGGCCCAGAACTCCTTCCAGCTGGTCGGGCCGTTTTTCAGTTTGCCGGTGTCGTAGAGCATGCCGGTGGTGCCCCAGTTTTTCGGCACCGCGTAGACCTTGCCGTCCACCGTGCCCTGGGCCATGAACTTCTGCTGGAACGCCGAGGCGTCGAAGTTGGGAATGCGCGACAGGTCCAGCGGTTCGATCAGCCCCAAGCCGACGTAGGTGCTGATGGTGTAGTTGGTCGGCACCAGCACGTCCCAGCCACTGCCGCCGGCCTGCAGTTTAGCGAGCATTTCTTCGTTGGAACCAAACACGCTCATCGACACCCGGGCGCCGGTGGTCTTGGCGAAAGCGTCGAGGTTTTCCTGGCTGTGGTAGTTCGGCCAGGTCGCCAGCGACAGGCGATCACCCAGCTTGGCCTGTTCGGCAGCCTCTGCGCTGGAGGTCAGCAGGCCGGGCATGTTGGTCGCGACCACGGCGGCGGCAATCCCAAGGCCGGTGCGGCCAAGGAACTCGCGGCGGCTGATCGAGCCGTTCTGCCAGCTGCGCAGGGTTTTTATAAAAGTCTTCTGGTCCATAGCACGCTCCACATCCGGTTGATGAAACGAATCGATGATTTACAACGCCATGGCCAAGCCATTGGCGTGATCCCAGCCGACGCGAACCGCTGCGCCGTGTTCGAATGCATTGGCGCCGTGATCCTGCTGGCGCGGCACCCGCACGCAGACCACGCCGAAGGCCTGGGTGCGCACGCGGTATTCGGTGGAGTTGCCCAGGTAGATGCGGTCTTCGACGCAGCCCGGCAGCTTCACTTCGCGGCTCAACTCGGCATTGGCGCCGGCGATGCTGATCAGCTCCGGGCGCACCGCGATGCACCCGGCGGCGTTGGCGCTCAGGCCCTTGCCGGTAGGGGTGAGGGGGCTGGTCAGCTCCAGACCCTGCTCGGTACGCAGCACCACCGAATTGCCGTTGAGCTGGCGCACGGTGCCGTCGAACAGGTTGGACTCGCCGATGAAGTCAGCCACGTAGCGACTGGCCGGGGCTTCGTAGAGTTGCTCCGGGGTGGCGGTCTGGATGATCGATCCGTTGTGCATCACGCTGATGCTGTCGCTCATCGACAGGGCTTCTTCCTGGTCGTGGGTGACCAGCACGAAGGTGATGCCGACCTCGCGCTGCAAACGCAGCAATTCCGATTGCATCTCCTTGCGCAGTTTGCGATCCAGCGCGGCCAGGGGCTCGTCGAGCAGCAACACCGTCGGCTTGTTGACCAGTGCGCGGGCGAGGGCGACACGCTGTTGCTGGCCGCCGGACAGTTCACTCGGCTTGCGCTGGCCGAAGCCGCTCAGGCGCACCATCTCCAGCGCCTCATCGGCCATGCGCAGTTGCTGTTTCTTGTCCGGGCGCGGGGTGCGATAGCGCAGGCCGTAGGCAATGTTCTGCGCCACGGTCAAATGCGGGAACAGCGCGTAATGCTGGAACACCATGTTCACCGGCCGCTCGAAAGCCGGCACACCAGCCACGTTTTTACCGGCCAGACGCACCTCGCCGCTGGTGGGCTGTTCGAAGCCGGCGATCATGCGCAGGGTGGTGGTCTTGCCACAGCCCGAACCACCGAGAAAGGAATGAAACGAGCCACGCCGCACCGCAAAATCCAGACCACTGACGGCCTGCACCTCGCCATAGCGTTTGACCACATTGCAGAATTCGATATCGCTTGGCGGGGTGTTGTTCACGAGGCGGGCTCCCTTGCAGTGATGAATCAGTGCGTCGGGGGCCAAACTAGCAATGGGGGTTTTGCGGTGTATATATCCCTTGGGGGATAGGAGGGGAGTCGTTGAGGTGTTTCAGTAGACGTATGGCATAACGATCATTGATAAACCCCATGCTCAATCCGGTTCAGATAATTTTCTACCTTCTGGAATCCATGCAAATTGCCGATCAGTTCCAGCGGGATTTGGTCGTCTAAATACTTGCAAGGTTTCTTCAGCCAGTCCTCGGCCAATTGCTGGCTGCCAAACACGTTGACGGCGTGCTCCAAGGTTTGGGCATGTCGGACTGTTTTTTTCTGCTGGTTTAGATGCACCGATTCAGGCTCCTTTGCCATCTCAAGTTCTTGCCAGGAGCTGCAAAATAAACCTTGCACTTGCGCAGGCCAACCCTAAAAACACGTCGGATATTTCCTGCTTCTTCGTGAGTGCTTTCAACGAAAACAAGACACGGGAGTCCTCCTTCAGGCGTACGTGTTTAAGCGCTGTCAGCGTTACTTCCCGCAAGCTACAACACCTTGCGTCGTTGCCTACAGGTACGCCAGAATCCGCCGGCTTGCGCGCCTTGGGGCTGGGTTTTATCGTTTGCCGGTCGCTGGAAAACAACAGTGATCGGGTTTGGTAGCCCGGTGTAACAAGGTGCAATGCGTCACTATCAGCAGCGTTTTTCTGCTCTGCTACATGGTGGCCATGCACAGGGCGCCTTCGGGCGCGCCGGTTTCCTTGTACCCGGTCTACCAACCTGCGTATGGCCACCACCCAACGTTTGGTAGCGTGAGAGTGATGGCTCCTTTTTACGGTACAAGGAGTTTCACTATGTTCAAAGTCACACCCAATCCCCCGGACACTGATCCGGCATCTCCGTACGAAAGTCTCGACCTCAACCCCGGCCCCCACATCATGGCGACGCCGCGCAAGCCTGGCACGATGTTCATTGTCAATCCTGAACTCAACACTGAAACCTTGCTGGTGCATGCCTGTGAATCACTGGCGTCGGCCAATGTCATGGCCAACGATCTGGTGGATCATCTGGAAGGGTCGAGTCGCAATGCGCTGTTGGGCATCGCGCAGGTGATCATGCTGGGTGAACTGGCGGTAAACCGCGCACTAGATCAACTAGACCCACCAGGGTAGCCGCGACCTGAGCTGCCGAAAGCTGTGACCTTTTCTAGATTTGCTCGGGATTGCCGAGAATCAAGACCAATGGATCGAAGCCTGCGGCAGCTCAGATAGTTGAAGTCGATGATGTCGAACAGTCGGCTCTTGATCGGCCCCTTGTCTTCAGCGTTGGCCATGGGGCGGTAGCGTTCGAGTTGCGTTGCGTTGCGTTGAATTGGCGGATGTTGCTGAAGAACGAGGCGAGGGCATGTCGAGGCGTGCCGTGGTCGTAGATGATGTCGTAGCCTTCCCAGGACCATGGGCTGAGCCATGGTGTGACACCGACTTCTTCGCGCACCCAGCCGTCGAGCAGGTTGTTGTCCGCGTCGTGCAGCAGGCCGTCCAGGCGATACCAGGTGCGGGCGTTGTGGCTCGGGCTGGCCGGCACCTGGATTTTTCGGTCGGCCGGCAGAGCATCCAGCACACTTTTGGGGAGCAACAGGTCGGCGGCGCTGAGCGGGCTGGAGGCACTCGCCATCTGCAGGCGGGCGGCAGTGGTATTGTCTTCATGAGTCACCACGGCCGTGCCCTTGGCCAGCTTCAGCCAGGTCTTGTCTTTATCTGGCAGGCGCTGAGCCCAGGCACGACTGGCCTCGATGAAAATATCGACGTCATCGCCACTGAACACTTCCAGGTGCAGTTTCTCTTCCGGGTGCTCGGCACGGCATTCGTGATATCGACCGATATGGCCTATCAGATTCCCGGCCTTGATTGGCACCGGCTGGTCGAGCACCACCACCTAATCCGTCAACGCTGCCGGCTCACCCTGCAACGAAGCGGCCAGCACGCCTTGGAGCGACGCAAAATTCAAGTGTTGATTGGCGCCCGATTTGTGGTAATTGACTTCTCCGCTTAGCTTGGCTTTCGCGCCAGTCGACAGTTTTGCGAGGATGTCGCTGTGAAAACTTCGTAAAGCACTAGTTGTCATTCAGATTTCGTCTTAAGAACTCACGCTGAATGTTGTCCAGATTGAAGGTGTTGTTCTCAATTATAGTGCGATAGTCTTTTTTGTTATTAGCGTCAGGCGGGTCGCAAATTAGAAGATTGTCAAATGAGGACGCGGGAGAATCTGCAAATTTCAAGATACCTTCCACATATTTTTTTGCTCTAGGAATCTCAGCGGTTAAGTGAAATTCAGGATAGAGTTGGTTTTCCCACCTGCCATCCCGCGTAAACGTGCCACCGCAAAATTCACCAGTTTCTCTTGCCATAATGCAACCACTGCGTAAATCCACCAGCTCGCAGTAGGCGACCTCGTGGTGTATTACTGAGCCGTTTGAGGTTTCTACTTCGCCGGATTCGATTTGGCTCAGTAACACGAAATTACCGTCTGGTGACAATTCGGGGGGATCTATTTTTTCAAATGTCCCACCATTGTCTATTTCTCCACGAAGTTCTCGTATGGTTTTGTCGTTGTTAAGTATCGTCAGGGTGCGATATCGTTTGCCAATCGGGTCGCTATACTGAAGACGCTCAATGCACGATGTTTTTTTTACTTCGATACATTCAGCTGAAGCGTATCCAAAGTTTCCGGGGTTAAGCGAAATTGCTAGTAATATTACGAGGCAGCGTTTCATGATTTATACTTCAGGCTTCTATAGTGAAGATTCGCACCAGTCATCAATGAAAAACAATAGCATTAATGATGGGGCGAAATTGTTGTTTGTACTAACTGTCTTTTCATGGCGTCTTGGAGTTTCAATTCACGAGTGCAGTATTATCGATATTTAGTTAGCATTACTGATTGTCGATAAATAAATATCGATGATTTTCACTGTCATATCTGTAATCCGAAAAAATATCGGATTTAGTGCTGTGGCAGTTAAGTCGAACCTGCGAGTGCTCCTTTTTACTTTCGATATTCTGATATGTGCTGGTCATGAAGAATCCAAAATCACATCCGTGTAACTGTGGATTGAAAGTCTGCACGATCTCTCCGGTAGTTTTGTCTATGATATTTGCTTTGTTTATATAAGCTCCGCTTTCATCTTCTTGGTAAATACCAATAAAGCCATGTGCGGAAGTTTGACCCCGGAAAGGAATTTCGATTTTTTCTGTAGTGATTTTCTGCTTGCGTTCGCTATCGAATAAACTGGTGTGTTTTAATAGTACTTCGTAGCTTTTTTTTCGCCTTGCCAGACACCGACAAGATCATCTCCTTTTTTTTGTCAATTTGAACGAACAGGAATGCATGTTAAATTCGTCATTTCGCCCTAGATTCAGGTATGTTTCATATTCTTTATTGTTGTGAATCTCACATAGCTCAATCGATGATGAATTGTATCGCCCGTACAAAGGGATTGAAGCGAGATGCTTGTCATAATAATAGCTCCCCTTATATTTTGATCACTGCCATAATCGTCGTATTTCTGAAGAGAGATATGAATCTGATAAGGTCCAATGCTGCCTTTGTAATTGTCAATTACATACCAGTCCGCGCGAATATTAATTGATGTTAATAGAAAAGTTATCGCAATAAGCGAGTTTCTGCCTCTCGGAAAAAGGCGTAGAGTGTCTGATGTTTAAAGGTAAGCAGATTTTTGGGTATGTTGCTCAGTTTCGCGAAGAAAAAAGCCTGTTGTTTTTCTATTGGATAAGCCATTTTTCTCTTCGTATTCTTTCGAGGTTTTCTCGGCGTTCGGAATAGCATTGCTTACTTAACGCCCATCGCAATTCTCGAGATCACTACACTTCAACCAGCCTTCGGTCACTGCCGCTCCCGAATATCTAAATTCAATCCAGTCCCTGTCGTCATTGTCTTTGAGGAAGTCAAGCAGTGTGACTTCGTCTCCTTGAGTTAAATATTTTTTTGTATGTTTTGAAGTTTCTGGCGAGGAAAAAATAACGGCTCTAGCTGATGAAATTGTAGCGCTCAATGGCATTCTTCGTTCATGGTCAAGGCTATCGGAGACCAAAAGCCGAGTAACTGAACCGTCCGAGTGATACACCTTTCTCTTTATTTCTCCACATCCTACACAACTATCTAGGATTTCAAGTTTCACTATTCCATCTCTAATGCGATATACATACTCGCTCCATGTCGAACCGTACCTATAGGATCCAAGGATGTAACCGTTTTCAATTTTGAAATTACACAAAGCCCCATCGCCGAAGTCCATTTCAGTTAAGGAGTTACTGTCGGTCCTGTAATGCAGTACCTTGGAGCAAGTATTCACGTCTCCTCCTTCCAGACGAAAAATCACCTCTCCTATTCCATCGCCATTTATATCCTCAATATAAACATCGCTATATAGCCCTTCGATTTGCCTTGTGAAATCGGCAGGCAATGGCAACGAATAAGAGTTTTCTTGTAGGGAAACCGAAATGGCAAGAGGGGTACGAGCATCAATTTTTATAACAGGTAGAGATGACTCTGCGCTAACCTCAAAAGAAAAAAAGCAAAATACTAATGAAAATCCAGTAGTCGATATCAATTTCATGATGCTCATCTATTCAGTTCCCACTCGTCTCTAATTGCTTCGTATATTTTTACTCGCTCATGCAGTCCATTATCACCACCATTTACCGCCAACGTAACGAGCCTGACGTTATCCGGTTCGTTATCTATCAGAATATTAATATCCCCGCGTGCATTGTGCCTTCTGCTAACCGCCCCGTTGTGCCGCCAATACCAACACGAGACATCAATGGCATTAAACATGTTCTCGGCAATTAAGTTCGGCGAGCGTACAAAGTCAACTCCTCTGTAACTCGAGTAGGCCACATAATTGTTTTTCCAAGTGAGCTGGATTAGACCTTTTCCTTTATATCTAGGACCATCACCGATTTCTGTATTCCCGCTGGCTACAGCATTGACATGCCTGCCAGGGTCGTACTGCTCACCTGACGCAAATTCGACAGTCGTTTCAAAGGCAGCAGATTCGTGAAAACACTGAGCAATAAAATGTGCTTGTTGGTGCGGGCTTATAATTTTATATCTCTCAAGAGCTTTATTTAAACTAGCAACAAACTCATGCTTATCATGTTTATATATTAATGGATGTCTCGCCTTAAATTCATCAATAAAGGTGCGTCCACCTCCTCGTCCAGTAAACCAATTACCAGATTTCCCCGTGACTTTTTCTAACAGTTCGACTGTAATTCTTCGATCAGTAGTTTTGAACAACCCACTCACCCCCACCGGATGAAAGTGATACACCTTCCCCCATGACGGCAACCCCACTTTCTCCGCCACCTCGCTCCACCAACTTATCTGCTTGATCCGCTGTTTCTCCGCCAACCAGTTCAAATGCGGCGTCGAGCCGCTATGGCCGAGCAACTCATCCAGCGCGTCCCACTTCTGTGACTGGTGATACCACTCGCTTTCCTTGTGGATGATCAGTTGCGAGATCGATTGCGCATGGGCCGGCAGGCTGATGGCTGCCTGCAGCTCTTCGGCGGTCATTTTGCCGTCGCGGTTGCGGTCGATGATGTCGAACAGTCGGCTCTTGACCGGTCCCTTGTCTTCAGCGTCGGCCATGGGGCGGTAGTGTTCGAGTTGCGTTTCGTTGAATTGGCGGATGTTGCTGAAGAACGAGGCGAGGGCATGTCGGGGCGTGCCGTGGTCGTAGATGATGTCGTAGCCTTCCCAGGACCATGGGCTGAGCCATGGTGTGACACCGACTTCTTCGCGCACCCAGCCGTCGAGCAGGTTGTTGTCCGCGTCGTGTAGCAGCCCGTCCAGGCGATACCAGGTGCGGGCGTTGTGGCTCGGGCTGGCCGGCACCTGGATTTTTCGGTCAGCCGGCAGAGCATCCAGCACACTTTTGGGGAGCAACAGGTCGGCGGCGCTGAGTGGGCTGGAGACACTCGACATCTGCAGGCGAGCGGGTGTGGCATATTCTTCATGAGGCACGACCGCGGTGCCCTTGGCCAGCTTCAGCCAGGTCTTGTCTTTATCCGGCAGACGCTTGGCCCAGGCACGACTGGCCTCGATGAAAATATCGACGTCATCGCCACTGAACACTTCCAGGTGCAGTTTCTCTTCCGGGTGCTCGGCACGGCATTCGTGATATCGACCGAAATGGCCTATCAGATTCCCGGCCTTGATTGGCACCGGCTGGTCGAGCACCACCACCTGATCCGTCAACGCTGCCGGTTCACCCTGCAACGACGCGGCCAGCACGTACTGGCTGATGCTTTCCAGCTTGCGGAACTCGCCTTCACCACTGATGGTGATTTCTGTTCCTTGCCTCAATATGAGCAAATCACGACCGTTGAGATCGAAGCGGGACCGAACATTCGTATGGTCACCGGAAGAACTGACCCGATAGGTCGCGCCGCTGACGTGTTCCAGGTTGCGGAAGGCAACATAGCCTTGCAGAGAGCCATCGGCGTTACACAGTGAAGCCGGGCCCCGGGAGTGTTCCAGCTTGCGGTATTTGCCCTCGCCACTGACCACCACCGGCGTGCCGGGTGGCAGCAGGTCGAGGTGAAGCATATGGCCGCCTTCAGCCGGTTTGGTGAGCACTATCAACCCTTTGGGTGTCGAGGTGCCTACGCGAGTGTTGGAGACGTCCGCTCTGACCCTTAGATTACGTTCTGGCCAAAAGGCTGGACGTTGCAGCGCAGCGTCTGCTTCATAACTCGCCCAATCCCGCAGGTGCATGTACAGGCTGTAGAACGTCAGGCTGGGTGGGGTGTCCGGGCTGCCTTCGATTTTCGGCGGCTGAAGGCGGTGACGCACCAGCACGAAGTTGCGCGAGAATGGCTTCTCAACGGACTGTTTGTTGACGATGTAGGGTGTGGTCGGCGAATGGGTGTCGATGCGGTACGCCACCACTTCACCGTCGGCCAGGCACTGCACGCTGGATTGATCCAGGGGGCCGGCGGTGCCGCTGTCAAAATGCACGCCGCCGTGCCAGAGACCGTTTCGACCCAATGGGTAGAAGCCCGCTTTCGCCCTGGCCATGTGGGTCAGTTGCATCAGCGGGTCGCGTTTGTCCTTGAACGGATGGCTCCAGTTTTTCAACGGTTGCAGTGCTTCACGCTCTGGTTCTGGCGTTGGGGCTGCTTGAGTCGGCCGTGGTTGGGCGGGAGTAACGGGGGGCTCTGATTGTGGGTGGCGGTCAAACGCCTGAGTCCCAAAAAACCTAACAAGTAAATCGCGCATGATGTGTTTTCACTCCTTGAATGGCACAGGGGTCAGCCTGAGAAATCCGTAAGTCCCAGGGACTCATGGTCGTGCTCGGTCAATGGGGATAGCTGAGGTATTTCGAGTATTTGTTTCGCTGCACCGCTGTACTCGAAGTGCGCCGACTTGACCTTGTGATCGCCGGCCGTACCCGATTCGATGCCGCTCGCTTCCAGGTTGAGGTAGCTGCCGCCGCCGTTGAGGACGATTTTCTTTTTCGCTGTGATGTGGATTTCGTCTTCGGTGCTGGTGATGTCCAGGCCGTGCCGGGCGATCAGCTCCAGTTTGTCGTTCTGCGCCTGCACACTCACCGGACCCTGGTTGGCGATCAGCTTGAGGCCGAGCTTGCGTACGAACAGGCTCACCCCCTGGCCGACACCGATGAACAGGCGCTTGACCACGCTGAGGTCGGCTTCGCCACCGGCGTTGAGCATCAGGTTGTCCTTGGCCGCCAGTTGCAGGTGCTGGCCGCTGGTGAGGCCGATGCCTTGCGGGGCGCTGAGCAGCAGGACCTGGGACTTGAGCTGTTCCAGGTCCTGGCGCAACAGGTTTATCTGCGCGGCCACGTCCGCTGGGTCGGCGTTAGCGGTTTGGGCGTCGGTCGAGAGCTGTTGCAGCTGTTCACCGGCCTGTTGCAAACGGGCCACGGCGGCGTCCATGTCCAGCACCGCGCCCTGCGCCTTGGGCTGCGCGTCGGCACTGATGAATACGCCTTTGCCTGCACGCAAACTGCCCCAATCATCCGTCCTCAGCTCAAACCCTTCCCCCCGCTTCTTCCGCTGGCCATCCACCAGATGCCCCAGATTCAACTGGCTCTTGCCCCCATACTCGGTACTGAGCTTGACGTGCTCCTGCCCCCGCGTATCGTCCAGGCGCAACTTGTTGTTGGCCGGCGTACGCAGCACGTTGCGATGGTCATTGCGTTGGGTCACCAGGTCCGGGTGCTGGTCATCGTGCAGGGCGTGGGCGATGTAGGGGCGGTCCGGGTCGCCTTGTTCGAAGGCGATGGCCACTTCGGTGCCGGCGATCAGCGGCAGGTGCAGGCCGTAGGTGTCGCCGGCGTAGGCGCGGGCCTGGCGCAGCCATTTGCTTTCGCGGCCGGCGGGCCAGGTGTCGCGGTCGAAGAGGAACTTGACCCGGTAGCGCCCTTGCATGTCGA
>NZ_JAHBDR010000069.1:0-51757 GCF_019956575.1 Pseudomonas sp. A-R-19 | reverse complement strand
ATCCCCCATGTAAGTCGTACCCACCCATGCTCCAACACCTATCAAGGTCGCGACGCAGACAACGCCCCCAATTCCTGTAGAGACTCCAAGTGCCAGACAGGTAGGTCCACTGACATATTTACCTATCTCTGCACCCGCAACTCCACCAAAGGTGGACCCAACAAACTTTCCTCCCTCTGTAAACCTGACCTTCTCGCACGCAGCTCCAGAGTCACCCACACAAACCTCCTGAATAGCCAGCAATGACGAAACCCCGCCAATGCCAATTCCGATGTAACCACCGGTGCTCATGTACTTGGCTGCCCGACTGATTGCATTCACATGGGTTGAATACCCCGGTATCTGCCCAGGCGCCCCAGCCTTATCCCAGTGGTGCACCAGGCTGCGGCTGGAAATTCCGAGAGCCGTCTTCAGTTTGGGGTGATCGCCCAGGGTGGTCTGGCCACGCAGGCGAGTGGAGTTCAGCAGGTGGGCATCCAGTTGGGCGAGCAGCCGCTGGCGCTCGGCAAAGAACTGCGGCGATCGCAGGTGGCCATGCTGACGATAGCTTTCCTGATGCAGGCGCTCCATGGCTTGCAGGGTGTCGCGCAGTCGGGCCAGGTGTTTTTCCATCACCACCGCGCTGACACCGAGCCAGGTCGAAGTCTCGCCGGTAAAACTGCCGATTTCAGCCGCGTGGCGGAACATGAATTCGGCTTCTTCCGGCGTCAGGGGATCGAGTGCCAACTTGACCTGCTGCGCGGCCTGCATCAGTTGCGCTTCCTGATAGGTGCAGGAGGTGTTGTTCGGATCGCCCAGCACGATCATCGAGCCCGCTTTGACGTCACCGAGACCTGGATTCAGCGCTTGAAACTTCCCCATCACGGCCTGATCACGCGAGCCAAAAAGAGTAGCTTCCAACGCCTCCCGGGTGATGCTTTTGGGCACGATATAGAAGCCGGGTTCCTCAGCCAGGGCGCTGCTGAAAGCGGGAGGTGCTGGATGGCTAGCCGAAACGAAACCGGATTGAGCAGGCGCCACCGAGCGACTGCTTACCGCCGGCTCTACCGGTGGAGCGGCTCGCCTGACAACAGGCGATGCCGAACTTTCGTTGCGGTAGCTGGCCGTAGTTACCGAGGGAATCAGTTGAGCTTTACAGGGGCAACCACTATGGCTATCCAACGTGCCGGCCATGGCCTTGCCATGACTGATCATGTGCGAAATGCCGCCGACAATTTTGTAAGTCTCGCCGTCCTTGCCACAGGTGACTCGATCACCATCGCGGGCATGGGCGATGCCATACATCATGATTCGGGTATCGCCATCCAGGACTTTGCCGCCACAGGTGGTCTTGTCGTCCAGTCCAATGAAATATCCCTTACTCATTGGTTTCTGCTCCCTCGATAGAGGGCAGAAAATCCTCTGCCATCGATACACCTTCACGTGCAACGAGCAGGTAACTGCCTTGCAACGTGTTGATGATTTCGTCGCCATTGCAAAGACGGCTACCGACCAGCGCCAGGGGAGGTGCATTCATTTATAACTTCCTTATCGTCATCGATTTGAGTTGCCATCCCTTCTCATTTCGGCAGAAGCGCTGAGCAGAGAGAGTATTTGGCGACGACGAATAAGACGGTGGGACGCTTGCTGAACGCAATCCAACGGCATAGCCAAAATGAACGAATAGGAATTATCGCAATAACAAACAATCCGTTTCCTACAACGGCAATTACCAGAAGTATTTTTTTGCGCAGTGGAGGCCCGCTGTATGTAGTTATTTCACGTTCGAACGTAGTCCGATGGGTTAACTAAAAAACGACATCTTCCCCCGACTGGATTTTTCACACCCATGAAAACTTCACTACACTGCCCCCTTCAAAACCACTCCAGCACAAAAGCCCGATACCAATGAAGAAAATCATAAGAGCAATGATGCTCGGCGGCTTGCTCGCACTCTCCCTTGGCGCCCAGGCAGAACCTTCGCATCTGGACAGCGTCATGCAACAGGGACAACTGCGCGTTTGCACCACCGGCGACTACAAGCCCTACACCTTCAAAGCTGAGGACGGCGAGCATTCCGGCATCGACATCGCCATGGCCCGCGCCCTGGCCGACAGCCTTGGCGTCAAGGTCGAGTGGGTGCCCACCACCTGGAAAACCCTGATGCCCGACATGCTCGCCGGCAAGTGCGACATCGCCATGGGCGGCATCTCGGTCACCCTGGAACGGCAGAAAAAAGCCTTCTTCAGCACCACCCTGGACGTCGATGGCAAAGTCCCCTTGGTGCGCTGCGAAGACCAGGCGCTGTACCAGACCCTCGAACAGATCAACCAGCCCTCGGTTCGCCTGGTCGAACCCGCCGGCGGCACCAACGAAGCGTTCGTCCACGCGTACCTGCCCCAGGCGCAATTGCAGCTGCGCGATAACCTGAGCATCTTCCAGGAACTGCTGGATAAAAAAGCTGATGTGATGATCACCGATGCGTCGGAGGCGTTGTATCAGCAGAAACTCAAACCGGGCCTGTGTGCCGTCAACCCGACGCACTACATGCAATACGGCGAAAAAGCCTACCTGCTTCCCCGCGACGACATCACCTGGAAGCTGTACGTCGATCAGTGGCTGCACCTTGCCAAAGTGACCGGCAATTACCAGAAGATTCTGCGGCAGTGGCTGGCGGTGCCTGAGGGCAGATAACGACGTGCCTGCCACTGGAATAGGTGACCGCCGTCAGGTCGTTTTCCCACAAGACCTGACGCGAGAACCGCATGCCAAGGCCCTTGGCCATACCTTGTTAATTCTCGTTACATGTTTGAAACTACTGTCGCACCGGTAGCAGGCCGGTCATTTGCAAGACGCGTTGACAGGCGCACCGAACGATCATTCGGTCGATGCCTCGACCGAGCAGAACCCTCAAAAAAGGACAGATAATGAGCAGCACGGATGAATTGCAAACCTACAACGTCAGCCCGAAATGGCAAGAACGCTTCGCTTTTTTTGATCAGCACGGCGGCCCCAAAAGCCCCGATTTCAAACTGGCTTTCAAACAGTTGCCAGCGCGCAAGCGCCTCTTGATCAACCTGAACTTCATCGCGTTTTTTTTCGGGCCGATCTATTTTTTCGTACTTGGACTGTGGAAAAAGAACCTGGCGATCATCGCGATCATCGTTGCCCTATCCTTTGCCTTGGCATTGATTTTCACCCTGCTGGGTTATGAAGAAGCACCCAAGGCCTTCAACAGCGGCATGAACGTTGTCTTTGCACTCATGTACGGATTGAGCGCCAACTACGCCTACTACCTGAAACAGGTAAAAGGCTCGCAAGGCTGGAATCCTTTTGAAGGTTTGAGGCTCGTCTGAGTCTCGCCCAGATAGCAAAACGGTGGAAATCACTCCACCGTCTTGCGTCACCGATCAATCGTCGTGCAACAACCCCGAACCATACTCGCCAAAACTGTTGCCTAGCGCACTGCCGTGGAAATTCATCTTGCCGGCGTTGCTGTTGGTGGGCCCCGGGCCAAAGCCGGCGGGTTGTACCGAGTCGGCCGAATAATCGCGCTGAGTGCTTACACCCGAACAGGCGCTCAACAACAAAGCACCGGCAATCAGCGAGACTTTGACGAGGTTTACGATCATCTTTTTATTCCTGAGGGAGTGAGGCGCGGGGACATGACCTTTGGCTGTCATCCTATGCCTCGTCCGTGCCGGGCATCATGAAATGTTGCGCGGCGACAGCATCGGTTCAGGAACCCTGTGCGCCGGGGCTCCATAGAGCCCCGGCGACGCACGATCAGGCAATAATGTCCGTGTTAACGAGCGTCGCAACACCCACCAGGGAAATCTCGAACTCCGCCGCCGTGTCGGCATCGGTGCTGCCGAACAGGATGCCGCCAGCGAAGCGCACCTGCCCGGTCGCATTAGCGCTGAAGGCGTTCGCCCCGATAAAACTGAAGGCATCATTGACGGCGGTGGCCACGTTGGCGTCCAGGGTCGACAGGTCGATTTTGTCGCCCTCGGTGGTTTTGAAATCCCCGATCACATCGCGCAATGTGCCCAGGCCCATTTCGCTCAAGGTGTCGAAGTCGAAACGGTCGGCTCCGATACCGCCAGTGAGCTGGTCAACCCCCGCCCCGCCGATCAGCAGGTCGTTACCGGCCCCCCCATTGAGCACATCATTGCCCGCGCCTCCGATGAGGGTGTTGGCGGTTGTATTGCCGGTCAGGGTGTCGTTGAAATTGCTGCCGGTCAGGTTTTCGAAGGCCAGCAGCGTATCGCTGCCTGAGCCACCGGTGGCCTGGGCAGTCGTTACAGCCAGACTGGCTACTACCGCACTCGCGGCAAAGGCATAAGACGCGGTGTCGACACCATCGCCGCCATTGAGGATGTTGTTGCCGGCCCCGGCAAACAGCGTGTTGTTCAACGTATTGCCGGTACCGTTGGCGGCCGTTGTTGCCAGCAGGCGCAGGTTTTCCACGTTGGCGCCCAGGGTATAGCCAGCCAGGGAACTGTAGACAGAATCCGTGCCGCCGGTGGCCGCGACCGCATTGGTTTCACTGACCACATCGGCGAGGTTATCGACAACATAAATGTCCGAGCCGTCGCCACCCGCCAGTGTGTCTACACCGGCACCGCCATCGAGGGTGTCATTGCCGGCACCGCCATTGAGGACATCATTGCCCGCGCCCCCACTGAGCGTATTTGCAGCCGCATTGCCGGTCAGGGTGTCGTTGAAGTTACTGCCGGTCAGGTTTTCGAAAGCCAGCAGCGTATCGCTGCCCGAGCCGCCAGTGGCCTGGGCGGTGCTGATAGCCAGACTGGCTACCACCGCACTCGCGGCAAAGGCATAGGACGCAGTGTCGATACCGTCGCCACCATTGAGGATGTTGTTGCCGGCCCCGGCAAACAGCGTGTTGTTCAAGGTATTGCCAGTGCCGTTGGCAGCGGTTGTGGCCATCAGGCGCAGGTTTTCAACGTTGGCGCCGAGGATATAGCCCGCCAGCGTGGTATAGACAGAATCCGTACCACCGGTAGCGGCAACCGCATTGGTTTCACTGACCACATCAGCGACGTTATCGACAATGTAGATGTCCGAACCGTCACCACCGACCAGTGTGTCTACACCGGCGGCGCCATCAAGGGTGTCATTGCCGGCAGCGCCATTGAGGACATCGTTGCCCGCGCCGCCACTGAGGGTGTTGGCGGCGGCATTGCCGGTCAGGGTGTCATTGAGATTACTACCGGCCAGGTTTTCGAAGGCCAGCAGCGTATCGCTGCCTGAGCCGCCGGTGGCCTGGGCAGTAGTCACAGCCAGGCTGACCACCACCGCACTCGCGGCAAAGGCATAGGACGCGGTGTCGATACCGTCGCCGCCATTGAGGATGTTGTTGCCGGCCCCGGCAAAGATCGTGTTGTTCAAGGCATTGCCGGTACCGTTGGCGGCCGTGGTTGCCAGCAGGCGCAGGTTTTCCACGTTGGCGCCCAGAGTATAGGCGGCCAGGGAGCTGCTGACGGTATCCGTGCCACCAGTGGCAGCGACCGCATTGGTTTCACTGACCACATCACCGACATTATCGACAACGTAGGAATCCGAACCATCACCACCGATCAGCGTGTCTGCGCCGGCACCGCCATTGAGGATGTCATTGCCCGCGCCCCCGTTGAGGGTGTTGGCGCCCGCATTGCCGGTCAGGACGTCGTTGAAGTTACTGCCGGTCAGGTTTTCGAAGGCCAGCAACGTATCGCTGCCGGAACCACCCGTGGCCTGGGCGGTGGTGACAGCCAGGCTGACAGTCACCGCACTGGTGGCAAAGGCGTAGGACGCAGTATCGACGCCATCGCCGCCATTGAGGATATTGTTACCGGCCCCGGCAAAGATCGTGTTGTTCAAAGCATTGCCGGTACCGTTGGCGGCCGTGGTTGCCAACAGCCGCAGGTTTTCCACGTTGGCGCCGAGGATGTTGGTCGCCAGGAGACTGTTGACCGTATCGATGCCACCGGTAGCCGCAACGGCATTGGTTTCGCTGACGACATCGAACAGGTTATCGACGAAGTAGGTGTCGGAGCCGTCGCCGCCGGTCATCCGGTCTGCGCCGCCCCCGCCGTTGAGGGTGTCGTTGCCAGCGTCGCCGTTGAGATGGTCGTTTGCACTGCCGCCGATAAGAGTGTCGTCACCCGCACCGGCATCGATGACCACGCTTCCGACACCCGCCCAGGTCAGCACGTTGGCCGCGGCATCGCCCGACAGGCCGGTCAGTTTGTTGCCGTTTGCATCGAATCGCTGGAGGTACGTGCCGAAACTTGCCCCGTCCTGGCCAATCGACTCCCAGACAACTACATAACCACCATCAGCCAGCGTGGTCATCCGCGAGATGACCTGGTCGCCCGCCACCGTCGTATTGACCCGGGTCTCCGCACCGACCGCAACGCCACTGGCATTGAAACGCTGAGTGAAAACGCCGGAGGCGTCACCTGGGCCGTTACCCACCCAAGTGACCACGTAGCCACCATCGAACATTGCCGAGACGTGAGCCTCTCCCTGAGAACCAGTGGTTGTGGTATTGACCCGGGTCTGGGTACCGATCTTGCCACCTGCGGAGTTATAGAGCTGGGAAAATACGTCTCTTTGTTCCACTCCGGTAACAGTATTAGGGTAAGACTCCCAGACGAGCAGGTAATTGCCGTTGGCCTGCACAGCGACCATATGCTCGGATTGGATTTCCGCAGAGGGTGTGTTGACCAGGGTTTCCACACCGACCTTGGCGCCAGCCGCGTTAAAGCGCTGGGTGAAGATGCCGTAGTCATCTCCCGGGCCACTCCCCTCCCATACCGCCAGGTAACCACCGTCGGGAACACCAAAAATCTGAGGAAAATCCTGAGGCCCCACCGTGGTGGTGTTGATGTGAACTTCCCCACCGACCTTCACCCCGCTGGCATTGAAGCGCTGCAGAAAAGACCCAAAGTCGCCAGCGGTTTCCTCTGCCCCCCATGTCACCACATAACCACCGTCGGCCAGGGCGGTAATTTCAGGGGAATCGCGAGAGCCTGCCGTGGTTGTATTGACAACAGTTTCACCACCGACCTTGGCGCCGCTGGTGTTGTACTGCTGGGTAAAGATGCACTGCAGCCCCCCGGTATTGAGACCGGACCAGGTCACAACGTAACCGCCGTTCAACAACCCGACCACCGAAGGCTGACTCTGCTCGCCCGCAAGCGTGCTGTTGACCAACGTCTCGCCACCGACCTTGGCACCGCTGGCATTATAGCGCTGGGTAAATATTCCAGTGGCATCGCCAAGACCATTGCCATGCCAGGCGATGACAAAACCACCGTCGATCAATCCATAGATATTCGGATCTTCCTGATCGCCTGCAGTGGTGGTGTTGATTAGAGTTTCACCAAAATTGGGCATGGCATACTCCTGCTGCGAAGGGACGAGGTGGGACGGGGAGAATTTGTCAGATGAGATTAGATGGGTGCCATCAGAATGCTAGCTCGTCTGTCGGCTAGGTGGCTGCTTTGTAAGGGATCCGAGCAAGAAGGATTTTGCAGCGGTGTATTTCGGCAAGGCGATCGTGCTAGTTAGCAATGCAACGCCATTCCCGATTGCGCCCTGGTTTGGCTAATTCTGATTCCCCCCACCTCCCAGTTTCACCGATTCCAGATTCCCAATGTCCGCAGACAACGCTACACATTCCCCACTCTCCCGCCGTTTTTCCGTCACGCCGATGATGGATTGGAGCTTTTGAAAACTGAGAGCACCTAATTTCCCCTCCTGGCGGCCTTAGACTCATTCTGTATCAGTTTTGTCCCACTTCGATTCGTGAGACAGTTGCTTCACACACTCTCGACCTTAAAAAGCGGCCCACAGGGTTATTTTTTTCGCTGGAGAGCCCCAAAGAACATCAAATGAGATAGAAATCTCAATAAGGGAGAGCAATGAAATGGAGAAGTGTTTTGCGGGTGTGTGCTTCTTTCCGCTTGATCTAAACGGGTCTAAGTTTTTCGGCTTCTCGGAGTTTCTGGCCGGACTTGCTCTCATGGTTCTCGCTTGGACAATCGGCGACGTGCGCTACCATTTTCGCGTGCAAACCGCCCCGATCCCCCTCCAACGCGCAACCTTCTCTATCGTTGCTATTGTGGGTGTACTCACTTTATTGACCGACCTATGGCGGGCTCAAGGATGGCTAGTGCCCCAAGGTAATTTGCTTACGCCACCCCTATGGCAGGCTTTCCTCGGAGGAATTTTCCTCCTTACGTTCCTAACCTGGGCATGGTTCGCCTTTATTAGACGACCAACATTTGGGAAGCGGAATGCCGAACGCTACGCGCAGACTTTGTATCGACACATTCTGAAAGGCGATCCAACAGAATTGGCTGTGGTCGCTGACGAACTCACCTACTCGGCAAATGCGCTAGTGCACTATGCGACCGACCGAGGAGTGCTACGAACTCGTCATCGAAAACAGGACGAAGACGAGCTGTTGCCGGACTTACCGAAAGTGGAAGCCTATGCGAACGACATCCTGCTTCTTATTGCCGATAAGCGCCTCTGCCGTGTAATCGTTGAATCCTCATCGGGTACCGCATTGGCCATCTTCGATGAGATGGGCGAGTCGAAAAAATATGACATCCAGGTCGAGATTTTCGCCAAAAATATCGTCAGAGAAGCCCTGCTGAACACAAACTCGTTTCTCTATCATGAAGCAATGGGATATGAATCAGGATTAATTGGTTACCACAAACCGCTAAGCCAAGCGATGTTTGGAAACCATAAGATGGTCGAGACCATTAGGACACTGCTTGATCCTGACGGAGTGGGTAGGTTGAAATGGAGCGCTGTACAGTGGGAGGCCTACTGCAGACTGGTTTTGATAACTCTCCGCGATTATGTGAATAAACCGTACTGGAATCACTCTACCGCCTTTTACCGCGCCAAGGACTACATCGAGAACGCCGTTTCCGGGTTGTACAAGCTGAACGCGGTAGCCAATACTTGGGAAAGCGATGCCGCCCAGTGCCTGCGAGTAGTAATGGACTTCATCAGAAGTGCTGTCGAAATTCTCGATAAAAAGGGAAAACCCGAGCACGTTCGCCTTCGCGTGAGAGTGGAGTATGGCCATCCACGTGAGTCGCTCTACGATGACATTGCCAGCATGATTTTCGCGATCATCTCTCACGCATCGTCTGTTATTTCGCCGCAGTGGGAATGCTGGTCTATCCAGCACAACTCAATTTGGAGCCCTATCACCCGTGAACTCAATGGGCCTAGTGGCCAAGTGATCAAGTTTAAGTTGCGTCGGCTTTTATATAACGAGATCACCGAAATGAACCACTTTCCGAACTTTAAAGGGGCAAAAATTCTCGGGTTCTGTCTGAACGTCATGGGGCTGAAACCACCCAAGGGTGACTACGACAAGGAAAATCGTCCCCTGCACAAAGCGGTTCTCGGCTGGACGAAGAAACAGTACGTCGAACTGCAAATTAATAAACCCCGCGTCGCTGAAGCCTGTCTCGTCGACGGCATCACTTACGATGCTGAGAAGTTGCAAATAGTAAAAACTTATCCAGCGAACGGGCTTCGAAGCGAAACGAGTTATGTCAGTCTTCAGCTCGCCCCTCCCCAACCACTAAAGAAATGAGCGTCGTGTTCCCCATATACATTCCTGAGATAACACATCGTCTCGTTGTCAGATTCCCAAGCGGATAACGATGGTTCGACTCCCTTCACCCGCTCCACTAATTTCAAGGCCTCCAGCGGTGCACGTACGTGACTGCAATCAGTTGGGGCTGTATTGGGGTCCGTTAGTGTGTTTGTACGCACAAAACAGCAGATGAACCTGGCCAGCACCCTCCCCTAGGTGCTTTCGGCTTTTCATGTTGCCCCCTCGGAAATCGGTTAGGACTGTTAGTTTTTGACTGACAGCCCTGAAAGCCTTGTCCTGTGCGGCTTTGCGGCGACCTCCGCAGGTTAGGTTTTGGTTAGCACTGGGTTGTTTCCTAACCTTTATAGATGTTAAAAATACAGCAAATAAATTCCTTATATATCAACAACTTACAAACCTTCAAGTTAACCATAACCAACCCCTCAAAGTTAGCCAGCAGCCCCAGCAAATACGGGCCCCCTCAGCACACCTCGCACCCCACCTTGAAAAACTAACCCCTTTCCCGAGCGACTTCTGAAAATCGCCGCCTGAGCCCGCCATGACAAGCCTTGGCATTTACCCCACTCGTGCAGGGATCCGCAGGCTTTTTCCACCCCCCATTCACGGACACAGCCCCCAGCCTTGGTGGGTTTTGGCCGCGTGCAGGCTTGCAGAAAAAACGACATATTTAGCCCGCAGGCGTGGCGGGGGGGACGACGGCGCGCGCCAGGAGCTCCCCGCAGGCTGGCCGCGGCTGAGCCGGGACAGCTCGGATTGATCACGGCGTGGCTGAACAACGGAGTGGTTGTGCAAGACGAAAACAGACGGCCCATGCTCCAACCAGGCGAAAGTGCAAAGGAGCCTGCGACCTGTAACAATCATGTTAACCAAGCAAAGGAGCCCCAAGCATGACCGACACCCTGGCTGATCTTGTCCGTCAGCAACTGGCGCACATCCGAGCCCAACTTTCAGGAGCCGAAGCCGCACTGGCGCGGATTCGCGCGCATGGCGACCCCCGACATGCTGAGGTCGAAGCCAAGACTCGTCAGCAGATTGAAGCACTGAGCGCCAAGGCCGAGTCCTTGACGCAGCAGCTGGAGGACGCTTCGGACCGGGTGTTGCACTAAGCTAGTACCGGAAATACTTTTCCACCTGAAAGGAACCCGCCCCTCGATGGGCCGAGGAGCTGTGTCGCAATGCGTATAACGTTTGGTAGTGCCTGCCGCAATTCATGCTTCGCAGCAGTTGTGTATTTCCTGTACGTAGGATCCGAGCAAGGGTTTGATGTCTTCGGCTGGTACGGGGTTGGGTGGTCGCGCGGTGATTGGGTTGCGTTCGTGCTGCTCGCTGGCTTATTTCCAATCGTACTGTTTGGCGAATGGTGGAGTCAGCGCAAGCAGGCGAAGGCGAAGGCCGGCGAGTGAGCGTTACGAATAACGAACTGAATAGAAAGGAACCCCGGCCATGAACGAGCCGAACAGTTCCGCCACCCTGGTCCGTGCCCAGGAGCAGATTGCCAAGATCGCCGGCGCCGAGTCGTATACCGCTGTTGATCTACGGAATCTCTGGGCGCGAGGGTACATGGAGGCGTTGTACGTCGAAGGACTAATCGACTGGGCCGAATAAGGCCGCCTAAACGATGCGATCGACCAGCGCAAGGCCGAATTGCAGGCCGTCGAGGCGAGACCCGCGCGTTTCGAGTAACGCGCACTATATTGAATAGGGAATTCAAGATGCAGCTTATTGATGCCTGCAGGCTCGAACATCCTGACGTTTGATCGAGAGTATTTACTGGGGAGTAATTTATGGGTGAAGCAAAACATCGTAAAGAGCACGATCCCGAATACGGAAAACCGCGACCCAAAATGCGAGGCTTAATATTAAGCTCTCCAGGCACTGCACACATTGGCGCCAACACATTTCATGGAAGCGGGCAACTGGATAAAACAGATCTGCGCGCATCTCTATTTTATTGGGATAGGCTTATGTGGCCTACAAACAACATCCTCAACAATATGGGCGACGCTGACTCACAATTCCTTGAATCCGCAGGAATAATGTCTAGGCCGAGAATCGTGGTATGGGGGGATATGGCGAGCGCATCCGTCAATGCCATAAATCAGGCATTGGTAGATGCGGAAGCCAAAGAACCAGGGATCTGGAGCATTGGGGAGGGCGTCAACTCGCTCAGCATTGCTGATCGCTGGATGGTGCCGCGCCAAGGTACACGTATTGAATTGATCAATGCGATCCCACTCCCTAAAGACACGGTACCGCTGGCGGAGATTCTGGACTTCAAAGCCAAGAGGCGTCCTGAACTGCTTGCCTTCAGATCCTACTTGGAAGAAATGACCCAAGAGATCAATGGTTCGGCTGACAGTGTTGACGCGTTGTCGCGAAAGCTGAAAGAACTTGATCTGGCGTGCGCGGACCTATTCAAAACCACTAAAGAGTGGCAACTCCCTCTTTATCTTTCAGATCTTAAGGTGTCGATGAACACTGATTTTGCAAAATCTATAGATATGGGAACAAAAGCCTGGGGAAAGCTAGACGATATAGGAATGAGTGAAACAGCAAAGATTGTGGGCGCAACTCTAGCTGGCGTATCAAGCCTTTGCTCTGTTAAACCGGACTTTAAACTACAAAGCATTAGGCGGCCGACATCGCCGTACAAATACCTGTATCTAGCACAGCGAGAGCTTTTCTAGTTCTGACCGGATGTAAAAAACATCGCCACTATGGCAATCGACTATCATCAAGCCGGACAAAAGTTAACTTTAGACATACACAAGGAAAAGAAACTTTGAAACTGCATGAAGCAAAAACTTACGTACCATCGATAGTTGATCTAATTCTTTGTTTTTCAGGAATTTTGTGCATTTGCACCGGCGTCTTTTACCTGATTACTGGTAAAATCGAATTAGCCACGACGGGACTCGGATCCGGTTTACTGTTGTTGTTTGCCGCAACCATCGATAGATTTGAATCCTTAAAAGGATTAGGTCTTGAAGCAAAGACCAGAGAATTAAAGGAAACAATTACCGAGGCAACCGAGACGCTCGTCCAGTTGCGCCAACTGGCTGAGATATCCGGTAGAACATTGAATTCGCTCGTAGCAAAGGTAAGGATCTCCTTTTCGGTGAAGGATGCCCATGAAATTGCCCAAGAAATAAAAAAAAACCTAACCGACTTGAAATCTGAAGAGAGCTCAATAGTGCGGGCGCTGCGACCATGGGTCCAAGGTCTTTGCAGTGAACTAGGCCAGCGTTTAGCGATCGATTTCGTCAATGATTATCGCACTGTCGGACTATCTATCGAGACACAAATTACTGACATGCCCTATACGGCAGAGGCCGCTAACCCGGAGCGCGAGGCGTTAATCCAGTATCGCGAAACTATTGAGAGACACAGTAACAAAAGTTACGAAGCTGAAAAGTGGCCAGCGGAGGAGCTTTTGGCCAATCTTCGAAATCATGTTTCGACTGCTCCAGGCGCTAACGCCGAAATGAAGGCTAGAAATTTGGCCTTGATTGAGTCTTGGGCTGAAGAAGTAAACTATCTACTGAAATTCAGCGATTTAAAAACACCGCAGCTATGGACCGATAAATTCTTTCGGTGAATCGCCAATGACGCCTACTCCACTTCAATTGGTTTGAACCTGAAAATCTCTTCTCCTAGCCATTCATTCACCTGCTGGAGCCGCACCTGAATCGGCTCCAGCTCGTTCATCGCCCAGATCTGTGCCGCTCCTTGATCGAGCCAAAGCCACCGGTGTTTTGCGGCACGATGCCCATCAACTGCGGCGGTATCCGCAAGGAGGCTAGCATGTCGTCACGACTGATGTTTTTGATCGAGCCGAACTCATACTTCGCCACCACCTCACCGACCGGTATCAACTGGATGCCATCCTTCTTGCCACTTGGTGCATACATGAACAGGTTGCGAAAGTTGCCCTCCCTTCGCTGACTTGAGCGCCGAACGCAGCGCAGCAACGTCGGCTTCGTTCTCCGCCGTATCCGTCATGTACATGATGAAACCGACATGGCTGCCGTTGTTGTAATACTTGCGGCGGAACAGGGTGGCGGATTCGTTGAGCAGCGCGCTCCGCAAGGCTGGCAACCACTCCGGCAAACCGTAAATCTCCTGGTTAATGTCGGCCTCGCGCAGATGGCGCTCGTCCCGCCAACCGCGCCCCTGATAGTAAGTCTCCAGATCCGCCCCTCGGCGCATGTAATTACCCAGTGCAGGCTCCAAGTCCAGGGCGCGGTACAGATTGTTGCACCTGAAGTTGATGCCTGACTGCAGGACCACACTCGCCCTAGATAACCTACCTATCCCATCCTGCGACATAGGCGGTTCGTAACAGCACCCGTTCAGCCAGCATTCTATGTAATCGAGGATACCCACTCATCGAGTACCGAGGTCGGATAACCAAAGGTGAAGGCTCCATGCTCCCGCCAATAAAGGGCTGCAATTCGATTGCTCGTCAAACACCACCCGACGGATCAACATTATCCAACGCCCGATTCACCAACAACTCCCCCACCACCGCCAACTGCTGAATCGACAGCGCCAGACTGCGTGGCGAGCCTTCGAGCTTGCAGGCCAGATCGGTGGTGAGGACGTTCAGCGACGCGAGGGTTTCGCAGGCGTGGCACAGCAAGGTTTCGGTGTCGACGTCGGGAAGGATGGTAAAGACGTGACAGATGGGGTCAGCGTGATTGGGGTTGCGCAGGCGTTTACTGACGATGCGATGACTAGCTTCGGAAAGCTGGTCGAGATCAAGAGGATCGCAAGCGGTTGAGGCAACCGGAGGATCAGGCGTGATTTTTTTCATGGTTGTCGTTCCTAGAATTGAATGAAGGAACTGCCAGCATCACTTCCACATGATGGGGTGGCAGCTGTGCGCAGGTGTGGAAGACCGGGGATCTAGGAACCCGGCGCACCCGAAGGTGCCCCGCGCACAGCCGCCATAATTTAACAGCAGACATGGAAAAAGCGCCTGCCTAAATTCAGGTGGCGCCTGTGCGCCTAGATCTTGTGAAGGGCTTCCACACCCTTGTCGCTGAATTTGCAGCAACGCAGAAAGGCTATCCGGGTGTTTGAGGGAGTGCAATGTGGGCGATGGGGACGTGAGTTGCGGGAAATCTCCGACATTTTTGTGCTGATTTAAACGGTCCTGATTACCGGCATTCTGACTCCCGAGCCCCGTCATCCCAATCCTGATAAACTCCCCCTCCTCCCAGCCTCACCGATTCCAGATTCCCAATGTCCGCAGCCAACGCTACACCCGCCCCGCTCTCCCGCCGTTTCTCCGTCGCGCCGATGATGGATTGGACCGACCGCCACTGCCGCTTTTTCCTGCGCTTGCTGTCGAAAAACGCCCTGCTCTACACCGAAATGGTCACCACCGGTGCCCTGCTCAACGGCGATCACGAGCGTTTCCTGCGCCACAACGAGGCCGAGCATCCGCTGGCGTTGCAGCTTGGCGGCAGTGTGCCGCTGGACCTGGCCGCGTGTGCGCGCATGGCGCAGGAGCATGGTTACGACGAGGTGAACCTGAATGTCGGCTGCCCGAGTGATCGGGTGCAGAACAATATGATCGGCGCATGCCTGATGGGGCATCCGCAGTTGGTGGCCGATTGTGTGAAGGCGATGCGTGATGCGGTGTCGATTCCGGTGACGGTCAAGCATCGGATCGGGATCAATGGGCGGGACAGTTACGAGGAGCTGTGTGATTTTGTCGGCACGGTGCGGGATGCCGGCTGCACCAGTTTTACCGTGCATGCGCGGATTGCGATTCTGGAGGGGTTGTCGCCGAAGGAGAACCGCGACATTCCGCCCCTGCGTTATGACGCGGCGGCGCGGTTGAAGGCGGATTTTCCCGAGCTGGAGATCATTCTCAACGGCGGGATCAAGACGCTGGAGGCCTGCCACGAGCATTTGCAGACGTTCGACGGCGTGATGTTGGGCCGCGAGGCGTATCACAATCCTTATGTGATGGCCGAGGTGGATCAACAGCTGTTTGGCAGCACGGCTCCGGTGATCAGCCGCGCCGAGGCGCTGGCGCAGTTGCGGCCTTATATTGCCGCGCATATCGATGCCGGTGGTTCGATGCACCACATCACGCGGCATGTGTTGGGGTTGGGCACCGGGTTCCCGGGGGCGCGCAAGTTTCGGCAGTTGTTGTCGGTGGATATCCACAAGGCCAAGGAGCCTTTGGCCTTGCTGGATCAGGCAGCGCAGTTGCTTGAAGGGCGTTAAGCGCTGCAGCAAACATTCAAAGCGCTGCCGCTTCAGTCCAGTTGATCCAACCGAATCCCCATGTGGCCAGGATCAGCAAACCAAATGCAATTCGATACCAGGCGAACGCAGCGTAACTGTGGTTGGCGATGAATTTCAGCAAACCACGTACCGCGATCATGGCGAAGATGAACGCGGTCACGAAGCCCAGGGCAAACACCGGCAGATCGCTGGCCTGGAACAGATCCCGGTACTTATACCCGGAATAAACGGCGGCGCCGACCATGGTTGGCATGGCCAGAAAAAATGAAAACTCGGTTGCCGCCTTGCGCGACAGCCCAAACAACAGCCCCCCGATAATGGTCGATCCTGAGCGCGAAGTGCCGGGTATCATGGCCAGGCATTGCGCGAAACCGACCTTAAGGGCGTCGCTCCAGCGCATATCGTCAACATGGTCGACATACACCACATGTTCCCGTTTTTCGGCCCACAACATGATGATGCCGCCCACCACTAATGCCACTGCCACAGTGATCGGATTAAACAGATACTCATGGATCTTATCGGCGAACAATACCCCCAAGACCACTGCCGGAAGAAAACCGATTAATAGATTCAAGGTGAAACGTTGTGCATTGCGTTGGGTCGGTAAGCCGGTAACGATATCGAGAATCTTGCGACGGAACTCCCAGACAACCGCCAGGATCGCGCCCAATTGAATGATGATGTTAAAGGCCATGGCTCGCTCGCCGCCGAAGCTGAGCAAGTCCGCGACAACTATCTGGTGCCCCGTACTTGATATAGGCAAAAATTCCGTCAGACCTTCGACCATCCCTAAAATCAACACTGATATGGTTGTCCAAAGATCCATCAATCCCCCCTCACCAACAAATACCAATGCGTCGACCCCGCTCTAATTCAACGCCAACACGAAAGTAAAGCGCATTAGGCCGATTAATAAAACCCAATGTTATGAAATGTCCATGACCGATACCACCAACACGAACGTTATACAACAGTTAATATTGGATAGTGCTGAGCCAAACAAAAGCAATAACTCGCATTTAAAACTACAAAGCCCTACAGCCTCATGACACCCAATCAAAAAAATCAAGTAGCGGGAACTTTAGCGATATGCACGGTCGTATTGATGCGAAAACGCGGGACCCTGAGGCAATAGATGGCATAGTGCCATGACCTGCCAGCCCACGAGATTGCCATAGACCACCAGACATCTCGAACCACAAGCGAGCAAACGATCACGTCAGAATGACCGGCAATGTTAAAAAAACGTAACGAGCGCTTGAAAAAACGGTGAAATGTTACCAATTGTCAGTCACAAACAAGAATGAGTGCTTTAACATTCAAATGCCAGCACCCATCCGAGTCAAAGCATGATGCTTACAGGGAAAATAACGACTACAGGCCACAGCGACGCGAAGGAGGAGACAGGTATTCTCACCATTGGGCGAACCCATACGCTAGCTGAGGGCTTTAGGGAATTAGTCGCAAGCCACGTAGGCAAGGATATTGCCGTCGATGCACTGTGCTATAGCAACTCATTCAAAAGAAACAACGATCCTGGTTCATACCGTGCAATTTTTATCGTAATCGACAGCCCTCAAGCGTTTGTTGAAAGCCTCACCGTGGTAGAAAATGTTCGCGCCGAAAATCTGGCGTCAATAATTTTTGTAGCCATCACCGGTAGAGGCACTTACAACAAGATGAAATATTATTTTGCCGGGGCCGACTACTGTATTAATTGCGACACTTTTGCAGACGAAAACACTGACCTACTGTCCGAGTTTTTTGACAGTCCCGAATGGCAAAAAAAGCATAATATGTTTTTGGACCCCACTCGCATGTGCCTTATTGGCGACTATAAAAAACTGGATGTATCGTTTGCAGAAATGAAAATTCTTGAGGCTTTTTCTCAAACAAAAAACCAAATCTTGAGCCATGATGAAATCGCCAGGATCATGGGGCTGAATATAAATTTTTATGATCCAAGAGCCTTGGAAAAGTCGATCAGTCGCCTTCGCGGAAAAATAAAAGGCATATATGGCATCAACGCCATTCAAAGTATTCGTGGGCATGGATATCGTTTAATCAGGGGTCTGATCTCGACAACCTGATTCTTAGTGTAGAAGGGAGTTTCTGTATTATGAACGCAACAGGGAGCGTGCGACTCTACGGTCACGCAGAGCATTACCTGTCTCGACAATTGATCCTCACTCGGGATGACTGCCCGTTTGGCAGCGAGATCAGAATACATTTTGACGACTCCGCTTCCGCGCCCTCCGCGCCAGAGGCGCATCAGATGAGTGGGATCTACAGTGAAGTACTGATGCAAACCAGGCTGATTGCATTTTCGCTGAAAGATCACAACACCACTAACGGAAGTAAATACTTAAGCCGTAGATTTGTTTGCGTAAGACAGTCAGATCTTGCCAACTCTGCGCTCACAGAAGAGCTGATACAGTCCGGCGATGCTCTGCGCGAATATGGCCAGACACTGGTTATCGCGCTCAATGAACTCCCCCTCTCCGCAGTCAGCTTCGTAGAAAAAAAGAAAATCCTTCGCAACGTATATCTATTGAAAGACCATGGCGTAGAAATCGCGTTTGACGACTACAACATCGACAATCAAAGTATCGAAATCCTTACAACCCTGGATTTATTCGACTATATAAAAATTTCTATTTCCTCTCTAGACTTGAGCCTCAAGCTCAGTGGCAACCCAGAGTTATTCAATCGCCTCCACGAACGTATGACCATGCTCACGCACAACACAAAAGTCTCCTTTATAGCGGACAGAGTCGAGCATGCTGCTAGTCATATACTGGCACGCGCACTGCCCTTTGATTACTTCCAAGGGAGTCATTACTCCCCTGCCGACAAACTTTAAACCAATACCAAGACGTGAAACTCAGGAGAGAGCCATGGATAGCAGCACAACCCTCCCTAGAAAATACTTTGTCGTGGTTACTCACAACCCCGCACTACAACTAGAGCTTGAGGCATTACTGTCCAGCAAGCGATACAACAATTTCGGCACGTCGCAGGCGAAGGTGTTTTTTGAAGGCGTTGCCCCACCCACCTCTGCACCTAAGCTTATGGAAGTTATTTTCCCGCATGTAGCCAAAATGGCTCCTCCGGTTATCAAGCATGATACTCAGCGCATACTTTCGACGTTCAAGTCCGAATGGCAAGCCTCCCAATCCATAACCAAGTTTACTCACTTCACATCAACCGCAGAAAGCTCCAGGGATGACACCAGGGAATCTGTCACCCAGCCAGCCAAACCGCACACTCCAGCGACAGAAACCTGGCGACTGAGTGATAGCACTGGCGCGCTGATCAAAGATGACGTGGAGATTGTCTTGACTGGCCTGGAGGCCACGCTGCTTAAAAAAATGCTGCACCATGATGATCGCGTGGTCAGCAAGGACGATCTTATCCGCAGCATCGGCAGAGAACCTGAACATTATCGGGGTCTCGAAATGTGCCTAAGCCGATTACAGGAAAAGTTTAAAAACGCCAGCAACGGCGAACGCCTTTTTCGTGCAGTAAGGAATCGTGGGTACTGCGTGATACAAAAAATCGTACGCGTAAAAATCTAGCCTGAGCAATTCCGATGTTCACCTCGGAAGTGCAGAATAACAATAATAAAGCACGCCAACCCATCTCTTATCCATACTCCCCGCCCCATCCACGCCTGCTATAAAGCCATGTTAATAAAGTTGAAGCCAGACTATTTCTAACGCGCCTCTCGCCCATATATATCAACCAGATACACCAACCACTCGTTAAAAGTCGTCAGACAGCGTCCGCACTAATAAATTAATCTACCCATTGATGACTGCGCCACCCCTTTGGCGCTTCGATCGTCAATGCATCGCCATCTAATATTAGCAATAACTCTTAGTGCATTAATTTTGGCTCTTGTCTGCCGAAACACGAATGGACGTATTTTGGGGATACCGTATGGTTAACAATCTTCGTATCAATCGAAATACCACCCTCAAAGGATTGACCTTCTGGGGACAGTGGGCAATGGGTCAGGGCTTTGTCGTCGCCCTGTTACTTTTATTGGTTTACTACCAGACTGGAACGGTAGAGTTCTATTATCGAGTATGTGCAACACTTACTGTGCTTGCATCGGTTCCGGCCTATACATGGTGCGGCGTCTATGCAAAGAAAGACAATTACCTGGAAGGGTTGATAAGACTACTGATGGGTTGGTCAATGACACTGGCAGCGTTAGCTATTGTCGCGTTTCTCTGCAAGGCCAATGAACTGTTTTCTCGTCAAATCATCCTGATATGGGCTGTCTGCAGCTACATCGGGCAGGCGCTGTTGTACGTCCCGCTGCATGGTTTTTCGAAGTACTACCAACGGGCGCTTCAAATTGAGCGTAGAACACTGATTGTTGGTACTGGCGAGCTGGCGCTGGGATTGGCTAACAAACTTCGTACCCTCGAGCACTTTCCGTTGGTCGGCCTGGTAAGCTCCGACAACACTCCTTTGCTGGAGACAGGTGCGCCACCTGTCGTAGGCCCACAGGAGGAACTACTGGAACTGATCAAGACCCATGACATCAGACGTCTGTACATCACACTATCCCTGAGTGAAGCGGCAAAAATCGAAGAGATGTATGTCGACTTGCTGGATGCCAACGTCGATGTGGTCTGGGTTCCGGACTTGAACAGTCTGACACTGCTCAATCACTCGGTCAGTGATGTGGATGGCTTGCCGGCGATCCATTTGAACGAAAGCCCGCTGACCAGCCAACCCACTGCCGCATTGAGTAAAAGCCTGTTCGATAAAAGCGTGGCGCTGATGGCCATTGTCGTTCTAAGCCCGTTACTGCTGATCATTGGCCTGGCCGTCAAATTCACTTCCCATGGCCCGGTATTTTTCAAACAGGACCGCCACGGCTGGAACGGGAAGGTCATCAAGGTCTGGAAGTTTCGCTCTATGTGCGTGCACGACGATCACGAAGTGAAGCAAGCCAGCCGTAACGACTCGCGGATTACCCCGATCGGGCGCTTTATCCGTCGCACGTCCATCGATGAGTTGCCGCAGTTGTTCAATGTCTTGCAGGGCCATATGGCGCTGGTCGGGCCACGCCCTCATGCCGTTGCGCACAATAACTACTACTCCGGCAAGATTCTCGCCTACATGGCGCGCCACCGAATCAAACCGGGGATCACCGGGCTGGCTCAAATCAACGGTTGCCGCGGCGAGACCGACACCATCGACAAGATGCAGAAGCGCGTCGAGATCGACCTTAAGTACATCAATAACTGGTCGTTGTGGCTGGATGTGAAAATCCTGGTGAAGACGCCATTCACCCTGCTGTCAAAAGACATTTATTGATGATGCACCTGCAGGTTAACCAGGAGACGCAAGCCATTTGCGCAGTGCGTTAGCCTCGTCACTCGTGGCTGGATCTTCACCAGCCACGCCTGCAACTGCACCAACAGCGACAGGTTGTTCTGCTGCCAACTTTCGTGGCGATGTTCATCGCCAACTTCTTTTAAATCTCCGCTCGATACCGTACAGCTTGATGAGCAGATTCAGGGCGATATCGGCATGCCCGAACTTATCTTCAGGCAGGCGCAACGGCAGCAGTCGACCGCAAAAAAGTGGATACCGGGCAATCGCGTAAAGACATAAACCTGTTCGCGAGCTGAAACGTCAGCGACGCCGCAAAGATGCGGTCATGACTGTGACCGCTACCTTCCCGGCGCTGCGAAAAAAGCTTAATGCCTACGGGGGGGAGCGAAGACGAGAGCAACTAACCTTGTTGCCAGAATGGTATCTGCTCATTGATTGGCTGGCCGGGAGCAACGCGCCGTGTCAATGCTTACTGATATCAACCAGAGGGATGCTGATTCTTTGCTCACGTTGCAGCAACGTCATCAGGAGCAATACACGCTGCTCTCCCTCCATCGCCAGGAAGATCGCTTCCACATCGGCAAAAGGCCCCTCATTGATACGCACCCTCTCGCCACAGGCAAACCGAGCCTCCACAGGAGCTCTGCTATCGTGCTCATGAAGTCGCGCGATCAAGTCATCACCTACAGGCAGCGGTTTGCCTCCAAAACCGACAATTCGCAATACACCGCGGGTAGAACGCAAAGGCGCCCAGCTCTCACCTGAGCCTAGCTGGATAAACAGATAACCCGGAAACAGCGATTCGCGAACAATCCTCCTGCGCCCCTGTAAATCACGTTCGCGCTGGTGCGTTGGGCGAAAACAGGTATACCCCTGGTTATCCAGATTGATCTCTGCACGCTCGTCCTGGTTCGCCTTGCATTGCACCAAATACCAGGCGCTAGCAGCGAGACTCTCAGGCAAGGTTGTTTGAACTGCCGAAGCACTATGGATGGACACAATCACCCCCTTCTCCGCCCATGTGGTCGAGTAGCTCCGTGGTTTTCTCCTCGACCTTGCGACGGATTTCTCCCAAGGATGGAAACGCACCTGAGAAACGGAATTGGCCGATCATGGAAACTGCGCTCTTTAAAAACATGCGAACTTATTGGCGATAAACGAATGCTGGAGAACGCTTTACCCAAAGCAACCCCCTACACCAATCGTCAAACCGCGCCACACGCTATTTAACACAGCCCAATACCGCACAACACAAAAAAGCCGGAAATGTTAGTATTTGTCCGATAACATCCAGCAATGTTATTTTAAGAGTTAGTGATGTTATTTAATATCTGACTTTATATGTTGATATTTTTTTTCCGCACGCACTCAATAACCACGTGGCATTTAATGGTTGAGTTTGTCGTGGGTTGCCAGTTATGATTTTTAGCACAGCAACTGTCAAGCGCGCTCCAAGTCGAGATTCCAGCAGACCAGAGTCTTCGCAGTGAAAAGTTTCATCCAGTACGGCAATTCCTCACGGAAAGAGGCACACACTCAATAGCTGCAAGCCGTCACAAAAGTGCCATTGAAGAAAAACAGAATTTCAGTCTTTCCAATTGCACCATCACCGCAAGTGTGGAATTTCCAGGGAGGTTGCCTTGTTTAACAAGATTCTCATCGTTTGCATTGGCAACATTTGCCGAAGTCCTACTGCAGAACATTTGTTGCGAGATGCACTGGGCCGGTCCGACATCGAAGTCAGCTCCGCGGGTCTTGGCGCGCTACAAGACCACCCTATCGAGTCCACCGCCCGGATCGTACTGGAAGAACATGGCCATCAGCCAAATGAGCACAAAGCCAATCAACTGACCCCCGCCACCATCAGCGAATCGGATCTGATCCTGGTGATGGAGCAGTCCCACATAGACCGTGTTCTCAAGATCGCGCCTGAAGCGCGAGGAAAGGTCTTCTTGCTGGGCAAGTGGCAGGACAACCGCGAAATCAGCGACCCCTACCGTCAAGGCAAACCTGCCTTTGTGCATGCATACGCGTTGATTGAAGAAGCAGTAACCGCCTGGGCACGGCGTCTCGCACGCTAAACCACTCCTCGAATACCTGTTAAAAAAGAACCCACTTATGCAGCAAACTCCAGCATTAACCTCACATGACGATGATGAAATCGACTTGATGGGCCTACTCGGGACACTGGTCGATCATAAATGGTTGATTGCCGGGATCACTGTTGCCTCCATGGCCGTTGGCACGGCGTATGCCGTGTTGGCCAATCCTGTTTACCAGGCAACGGCCTTGATACAGGTGGAGGCAAAAAAAAATGACATGCTCGGTTTCTCCGATATCAACAGCATGTTGGGTAAAGAGTCGCCTTCAGCCACTGAAATCGAATTAATCAAGTCGCGCGCCATCATCGGCAAGGTTGTCGACAATCTGTCGCTCGATATCACTGTCGAGCCGAACCGTTTTCCTGTAATCGGCGACTTTATTGCTCGTAGGTTCAAGCCAGACACAGTTAATACGGTTGCGACGCCCTGGTTTGGCATGAACAGTTTTGCCTGGGGTGGCGAAACCCTGAAAATATTTCAGCTCGAACTCCCACAAGAGCTTCTGGGTCAGGAATTAACGTTGGTCAGCGGCGAAAGTGGCCACTTCACTTTGCTGGATGAAGACGACAATGTCCTGGTCGAAGGCCAAGTAGGTCAAGCCTATGACAAAGACGGCATTAAACTGCAGGTCGAAGTGTTGCAGGCGAATCCTGGTACAACGTTCAGCATTGTACGTGATCAGCGCCTGACCAGTATTTTGAAGTACCAAAAAGTACTTGATGTATCGGAGCGTGGTAAAGAATCTGGCATGATCGGACTGGCTCTTGAGAGCGAGAAGCCTGCCGAAGCCATTCAGATCCTCAATGAAATCGCCAAACTCTATGTACGACAAAATGTCGAGCGGACATCGGCCGAGGCAGCTCAAAGCCTGGAGTTTCTAAACGATCAACTGCCTCAGGTCCGTAAAGACCTGGAAAAAGCCGAAAACGCCCTGAACAAGTATCAAATTCGCAGTAAATCCATCGATATCAGCCTGGAAGCCAAAGCCATTCTCGACCAGATCGTGGCGCTTGATACCAGTATCTCCGAATTGAAATTGCAGCAAGCGGAAATGGATCGCAAGTTTACCCGCCAGCATCCCGCCTATCGGGCCTTGCTCAGCCAATTAGGCGAGCTGACAGCCAAGCAGAATGGCTTGGCCAAAAAAGTCGAGGGCCTGCCTTCAACACAGCAAGAACTGCTTAGCCTCACCCGCGATGTAAAAGTCAGCACCGAAATTTATACCCAGCTCCTGAATAAATCACAGGAACTGGACGTAATGCGTGCCGGCACCGTAGGCAACGTGCGCTTGATCGATACCGCCGATGTGGATCTGCTTAAGCCCGTTAAACCCAAGAAGGCCCTGATCGTACTCATTGCCACCCTGTTCGGGGCTTTTCTGGCTGCTGCATTGGTGCTTTTTCGCAGAGCCCTTAATCGCGGCGTGGAAAATCCGGATCAAATTGAACAACTGGGATTGCCGGTGTACGCATCCATTCCTTTCAGCACACTGCAAAAAGGTGAGGAAAACAAAACTCTCCGAAGTGGCCGAGGTCGAGCGAGCAAGGCCGCCCCCATACTGGCCAGCAGTCACCCCACCGACCTGGCTATAGAAGGATTGCGCAGCCTGCGCACCAGCCTGCACTTCGCCATGCTCGAAGCCAGCAATAACCGCCTGATGATCTCCGGCCCGAGCCCCAAGGTCGGTAAAACATTCGTTTCAGCAAACCTCGCGGCAGTCATCGCTCAGACCGGCCAGCGTGTATTGCTGATCGACGTGGATATGCGCAAAGGCTATTTGCATAAAGTGTTCGGAACACCCGCTGAAAACGGGCTGTCAGATTTACTCGTCAAGCGCTGCGACCTGGCAACCGCTATCAATAAAACTGAATTCGAGCACCTTGACGTTATCGGTCGCGGACAAATACCGCCCAACCCTTCAGAACTGCTAATGCACGCAAACTTCAGTGCCTTTCTGGACCAAGTCAGCGCCCAGTACGACCTGGTGATTCTGGATACCCCACCGTTGCTAGCGGTGACGGATGCGGCGATTGTCGGCCGCCAGTCGGGCACCAGCTTGATTGTGACGCGCTTTGCACTAAACCCTGTTCGTGAAATTGAATTAACCATGCGCCGTTTTGCACAAAATGGCATTGACTTGAAAGGCGCCATTTTTAATGGCGTTGAAAAACGTGCCTCGGCCAAATATGGCTATGCCGACTATGGTTATTACAACTACGAATATAAATCAGAGAACGTTTAGTTAACTAACCGCTGTCGATACCCCGCTACCGTCGAGCAGAACCGCATGGCGGTAGCCATATCAACTCCACCTTGCTACCTGCAGCTGAAAAGAGATGCAGACACATTAATAAATAATGACGCTCTCAGGGACTGGCAATTAATCCTGGGGCGGTAGCGTGGCAAAAATCAAATTCGTGCTGCCCCACGTCGATGGTTTTCCGTTAATTCGGTGCATTTCTCTTGGTCAACAAAGGTTGGGTCACAGTTGTTTTATGCAACTTCGATCTGAAACGACATTTGTTAGTCCGTCCAAACATCCCTCTACCTTCAGCTACGAATATAGCAATGGATCGCCCTATGAAGACCCTATGCATTTTTGGTACCCGTCCCGAGGCCATTAAAATGGCTCCACTTGCGTTGGCACTGGCGGCAGATGAACGCTTTGAGGCGAAAGTCTGCGTCACCGGCCAACACCGTGAAATGCTCGATCAAGTGCTTGGATTGTTTGCCATTGAACCGGACTTCGACCTGAATATCATGAAGCCCGGCCAGGACCTGACCGATGTGACCAGCGCGATCCTGCAAGGGCTGAAGAAAGTCCTGGCAGAATTCAAACCCGATATTGTGTTGGTGCATGGTGATACCGCCACCACTTTTGCTGCCAGCCTCGCGGCTTACTACCAGCAGATTCCGGTTGCGCACGTGGAAGCCGGTTTGCGCACGGGTAACCTCTACTCGCCGTGGCCGGAAGAAGGCAATCGCAAACTCACGGGCGCGTTGGCCAACCTGCACTTCGCGCCAACCGAAACGTCACAAGCCAATCTGCTGCGCGAGGGCGTCGATCCAGCCACGATCGTCGTCACGGGCAACACAGTGATCGATGCCCTGCTGGATGTCGTCAATCGTCTCGATCAGGACCAGGCACTCCTTGCCCAGGCCTCTGCACCGGCGGCCTTTCTGAACCCTGCTAGAAAACTGATCCTCGTTACAGGCCACCGCCGGGAAAGTTTCGGTGACGGCTTCGAACGCATTTGTCAGGCGTTGATGGAGGTTGCCCAGCAACATCCAGAGGTTGATATCGTCTATCCCGTGCACCTCAATCCCAATGTGCGCGAGCCGGTCAATCGACTCCTGACCGGCATTGACAACATCTACCTGATCGCCCCCCTGGACTACCTGCCTTTCGTCCACATGATGAGCCGTGCGCACATCATCTTGACCGACTCCGGAGGCATCCAGGAGGAAGCGCCGTCACTGGGCAAACCCGTGCTGGTGATGCGCGATACCACAGAACGGCCAGAGGCTGTTGCCGCAGGCACGGTGAAACTGGTCGGCACCGAAACCGCGGATATTGCCCGCGAGTTGAACCGCTTGCTGACCGATACGGTCGCCTACCGCACCATGAGTTACGCCCATAACCCTTACGGCGACGGTAAAGCCTGCCAGCGCATCATCGAGGCGCTGCTCGCTCGCTAACCCCCTCCCTTACGTAACAGCCGTGGCTTTGCCCGGCTGTTACTCGCTTGAAAAACGTATCTACACAACACCATTCAAGGACGTCCCATGCCTTTCAAAACCATCTCCGTCGTTGGTCTCGGGTATATCGGCTTGCCCACTGCGGCTGTCTTCGCTTCGCGCAAAAAACAAGTGATCGGCGTCGACGTTAATCAAAATGCGGTCGATATCATCAACCGTGGTCAGATTCATATCGTTGAGCCAGACCTGGACATGGTTGTGCATGCGGCCGTGACTGAAGGCTACCTGCGCGCCACTACCCGGCCGGAACCCGCCGATGCTTTTTTGATTGCGGTGCCAACTCCGTTCAAGGGCGACCATGAGCCGGACCTGACCTACATCGAATCAGCCAGTAAAAACATTGCCCCGGTGTTGAAGAAAGGCGATCTGGTCATTCTTGAATCGACCTCCCCGGTCGGCGCCACCGAGCAGATGGCCGCCTGGCTCGCCGAAGCCCGTCCAGACCTGAGTTTTCCACAAACCCACGGTGAAAGCTCCGACATCCGCATTGCCCACTGCCCGGAACGCGTACTGCCCGGCCATGTGCTGCGCGAACTGGTGCAGAACGACCGTGTTATCGGTGGCATGACACCGAAGTGCTCGGAGTTGGCCATCAGCCTTTACAAGATCTTCGTCCAGGGCGAATGCATCGTTACCAATGCCCGCACTGCGGAAATGTGCAAACTCACCGAGAACAGCTTTCGCGACGTGAACATTGCCTTCGCCAACGAACTCTCAATGATTTGCGACAAACTGGATATCAACGTCTGGGAACTGATCCGCCTGGCCAACCGCCACCCAAGGGTCAATATCCTGCAACCTGGTCCAGGGGTAGGTGGACACTGCATTGCTGTTGATCCCTGGTTTATTGTCAGCAAGACCCCCGAACACGCCAAGTTGATTCGGACTGCACGTGAAGTAAATGATGGAAAACCTAAATGGGTATTGGAAAAAGTACAGTTAGCTGTCGCTGATTTTTTGCAAACCCATCCAGACAAGAGCGCCCGAGAAGTTACGATTGCCTGCTTCGGGCTGGCCTTCAAACCGGACATAGATGATCTACGAGAAAGTCCTGCGACTGCTATCTGCGAGCAGATCTCAAAAATGCATCCAGGAATTTTGTTAGCTGTCGAACCTAACATTGATCTATTGCCAGCAAAGCTTGAAAAAAATATGTCACTGAGCATGATAGAATCCGCTCTCGCAGAGGCAGACATAATAGTATTACTTGTTGACCATAAAGAATTCAAAGAACTTGAAAGCAGCAGAGTCAGAACTCGCCATGTAATTGACACAAGGGGAATTTGGAAAGGATAAGCCACACACCCTTCACAAATATTATTAAACTCAGCAATTCTAGCGGACACTTTATGCTTTCATTCGACTCGATAAAACTAGCAGTTATTGGCCTAGGATATGTAGGCCTCCCACTCGCTGTTGCTTTTGGCAAAAATCGAAAAGTTCTTGGGTTCGATATAAACAAGCCACGTATTAATGCGCTTAAATCTGGCCACGATACGACACTAGAAGTCAGCGATAGCGAATTAAAAGAAGCAACCTACTTAACATACTGCACAGACCCAGAAAATTTGGCCGAGTGCAATATCTTCATCGTGACTGTACCAACTCCAATCGACGAACATAAAAACCCTGATTTGACGCCACTTATAAAAGCCTCAGAGACCATTGGCAGAGTTCTAAAAAAAGGCGACATAGTAATCTACGAGTCAACCGTTTATCCAGGCGCTACAGAAGAAGAGTGCGTACCTATTCTGGAGAGATACTCTGGATTAAAGTTCAATGAAGATTTTTACGCAGGATACAGCCCTGAGCGTATTAACCCAGGCGACAAAGAACATCGAGTTACGACCATTAAAAAGGTTACATCTGGTTCCACACCAGAAGCAGCAGACCTAATTGACAAACTTTACAACCAAATAATTACAGCCGGCACATATAAAGCCAGTAGTATCAAGGTAGCTGAAGCTGCGAAAGTTATCGAAAACACACAACGCGATTTGAACATCGCGCTGATTAATGAGCTAGCTGTAATCTTTAATAAAATGGGCATTGACACTGAAGAAGTATTAAAAGCCGCCGGAACAAAGTGGAATTTTCTTCCGTTCCGACCTGGTTTGGTTGGAGGACACTGCATCGGCGTGGACCCTTATTACCTTACGCACAAAGCAGAAGCTATAGGTTACCACCCAGAGATAATATTAGCAGGTAGACGCCTGAATGATAGCATGGGCACCTACATTGTATCGCAATTGATCAAGTCCATGCTTAAACAACGCATACATGTTGATGGTGCGCGAGTACTGGTTATGGGTCTTACATTTAAAGAGAACTGCCCAGACTTACGAAACACTCGTATAGTTGATATCGTTAGAGAGCTACAGGAATACAACATCACAGTTGACGTATTCGATCCTTGGATTAATCATGAGGAGGCAAAAAAAGAGTACTCGATTTCTCCTGTGCACGAACCGTCTACCAGCACCTATGACGGGATCATCTTGGCTGTTGCTCATGATGAGTTTCGCTCAATGGGCGCTGACAACATCCGCAAATTTGGCAAGTCAGAACACATCCTCTATGATTTAAAATACTTGCTCAACAAAGAAGACTCTGACTTACGTCTATGAATCACTTTTAAAGTTATATTAAGCGGCGGTCAGAATAGACCGCCACTTAACGCCTATCACTTTAGACGGTAAAGTACCCAATTCATGACGACATACGAACAATTACTTCTCGAACTCCAGCAACACCCTAAGACTTGGCTTGTTACCGGTGCAGCAGGTTTCATTGGTTCGAATCTACTCGAAACGCTACTCAAACACGATCAAGTGGTCATTGGACTCGATAATTTCGCGACTGGACACCAACGTAACTTAGACGAAGTGAAGTCCCTAGTATCGACAACACAATGGGCACGTTTCCGTCTAATAAATGGCGATATTCGCGATTCGAACATATGTGAAATCGCCTGCAAAGGGGTTAATTATGTATTACACCAAGCGGCACTCGGGTCTGTCCCTAGATCAATAAACGATCCTATAACCAGCAATGATACAAATATTACTGGCTTTCTGAATATACTCGTGGCCGCACGCGATGCGAAGGTGGATAGCTTCACTTATGCCGCTAGTAGTTCGACCTATGGTGATCACCCAGCGCTACCAAAGGTAGAGGATACTATAGGCAAACCTCTATCGCCGTACGCAGTGACGAAGTATGTTAACGAATTATATGCAGAGGTATTCGGTAAAACCTATGGTTTCCGCACCATCGGCCTAAGATACTTTAACATTTTTGGTCAACGACAAGACCCTGAAGGTGCCTACGCAGCTGTAATCCCCAAGTGGACCGCAGCGATGATTGCAGGTGATAACGTCTCTATAAATGGTGACGGCGAAACAAGTCGAGATTTCTGTTTCATTGAAAATGCAGTGCAAGCTAATTTATTAGCAGCAGTCTCAAAAAAAGAGGCACGCGATCAACTTTACAACGTAGCATTAAACCATCGCACAAGTCTTAATCAATTATTCAGCATGATCAAAAACTGCCTAGCCACGCACGGCATTAGCTACATCAAAAGCCCAATTTACAGCGACTTTAGAAGTGGAGATGTACGCCACTCTCAGGCCGACATACAAAAAGCGGTAAGTAAGCTTGGGTATGCACCCAAGTACACAATCAATCAAGGTATCGAAAAAGCAATGCCCTGGTACATTAACTTAGCAAAAAAAACAGACGCATAAATACTCCTCGTCAAACCATACCGGCAACATGCCTTCTAATGATCATTTAAAACCAGAATCTCATGAATACAAAATCAGAAATAAAAATCGCGCTCATTACCCCGCTCAGAGACGAGATAAGCAACATAGAAACACTATTCAACTCCATAGAAAACCAGTCTATTAATATCGACACTTGGATAATAGTTGAAAATGGCAGCACCGACGGCAGTATCGAAAAGCTCATAAACACCCCTACTCCCACCAACGTAAAAAAACTTATAGTTCTCAACAAGTCATTTCAAAACAACGAATATGCATTGGGAAGCAAATACTCCCAGGTTGTTAGCTGTGGGTTTGAAGAAGCAAAAAAACAGGATAACTATGAAGAGTTCACGCACATAGGCATATTGGATGCGGATTGCTTCCCCAAGTCCGACTACTACAAAAAGCTAGTAGACTTTCTTAGCACAGACAAATCTATCGGCATAACAAGCGGGATTATTTACGAAGAAAGCGGAAAAGTTGATTCCGCCTCTACAAATTGGGTTAGAGGTGGGTGCAGACTTTGGTCATTTGAGTGCTTTAGGAAGTCCGGTTATCTAATCGGCCCCTCTGCAGATGCTCTTAGTTCGGCCAAAGCATTCGTAAATGGCTGGAAATCCGTTGTATGCAGCACTGCAAAAGTAACCTCTAGGGAAGTTGGCGCCCGTACAAACTACCAATATTATGGCAAAGCCACTTACTACCGAGGTATCAGTCCAATCTATGCCACGTTAAGAGGCGTTTATCTACTGAAGCGATCTTACAAAGTTTCGCTTCAATATCTTACTGGGTACTATGGTGATTTTTTTTCTCGTGCCCCACGCGTTCAAGACGAAGACATTTTAAACTTCTATAAAAACTATGGATTTAGAAAACTGAAAGAGCTTGTTACGCGGAAAAAATCACAATGCCATTGATTTTAGCTCTTCTAGTACTCGCAATATCGGCCATACCTGCTAGTGCCTATTTAATAATACCTGCCTTCTTTTCGTTCACCGCGACAACATCAAAAAACAAACTTAAGCTTCTAAAAATAACCCCATCCACCGCAACACTTGCATCAATAATTATCATAACATCACTAGTATCTCTAATAGCACTAAGTACAACTCAAGGAATTTTATTATCATTACGGGGAGCTGCAAGACCACTACTATACATCCTGTTGACAATGGTTATATTCAAAACACCAAAGCATCAACTAGTACAAGCTATAAGATTTGTAACTCTATCCTTAATGGCTGCCTTACCACTTCAAGGCCACCTGAGTTTAATTGAAGGCATCGGCGGCACTCAACGATACCAATTTATATTCGAACACCCCAACCATTTTGCCTATTTCCTATTACCAATTTTAATATATTTTCTTGCCCTCGAAGAAAACCGCAGGATGAAAATCCTTGGTCTACTAGTAACATTAGTATCGCTCGCCCTTGCAAAAAGCAGTGGGGCGTTTATCACGGCAATGATCATAGTAGCCCTGCACTACCTAAAAGGCACTAAAGCCATAATATATGGCATTTTAATTGGTTCAATCTGCGCTGCTGCCATCTTTACAACGGGCATTTTTGATAAAATTCTTGATCAAGCAACTAGCTTTGATCCAACAGCAATTAACTCAAAAATCAGCGATCAAAACTTTGGAGGTTCTGGCTCACTATCATGGCGTTTCGTTTACTGGGGCTCAATATGGAAGTCATTTGCCCTAGAACCTTGGTATACATTTCTTTTCGGACTCGGTTACGGTTCGATGACCTACGGAAGTTATGCATACGACTTCATGTACACAGACCCTCACAACGACTACTTGAAAGTACTAGCTGAAAATGGATGCATTGGGTTAGTCGCCCTCGGCTACATTATTTTTAAAATATTCAATATAAAAACAAAAGAACGCTGGTTAATATTAACAGCAACAACACTTCCAATGTTTTTTGGCAATATACTTGTCAACCCAGCATTTATTTCAGCATTAGGAATAGTTATTGCAATATCCTTGAAAACCCATGACGAACGGCGGAACTAATGCTGAAAATAATTTTAGGCGCACTTTCATTTAATCTTTCACTTCAGAGAGTTCTTTGGCCCATATCAAAGCTATTTTGGCGCCATGTCTTAAAACATTTCGGAGATAACGCTCGCATAATGCGCGGAGTTGAAATTATCTGTCCCCATAACGTCTGCATCGGCAAAAATGTTTACATCGGCAAAAATTGTGCGATATATGGCTACGACGCAATCTCAATTGGAGAAAATTCTTTAATAGCTAGAGACACAATAATTCTAACGAGAGGTCACATTTTCAATCACCCTACGACACCTATTCGAGAACAGGGGTATAACGCTGCCCCTATATCAATTGGTAATGATGTTTGGATCGGGGCCAGAGTGACTATTTTACCTGGAGTAAAAATAGGCAATGGTAGCGTAGTCGCAGCCGGAAGCATCGTGAATAAAGATGTGCCTGAATATACAGTTGTAGGTGGGTCTCCAGCAAAAACCATTAAACAGAGATCTTAAAATGGGATCGGTGAAATCAGAGCTTCTTTTATCGCTTGTCAATCGTGCTATTCAGCCCGCAGCGACATACATCACCCTAGTGGGGCTTGGTCGCATTCTTCCGATCGAGGAATTTAATAACTACCTGATCAGCATAACAGTTGCAATGTGGGCGATCTCAAGTCTTTTTCAATGGCAGAAGAATGCCACCATCAGGTTTTTTGATCACTCCGACAAAGACCTTACCCTTTACGCCAGTTCGGCTGCAGTCTCTGCAATTATAGCTATTCTCGCCATTTCGATTGCTAATTTTTTAGACCCTCGAGTATCTCCATCAACGACGCTATTTATTATAACAACGGGACTCACCTATATCCTTGGCGCCCTTCTAAGATCTCTTGGAAAAACCAACACTTTTTTGATCACGGACACTCTGCTAGGTACCCTTAAGTGGGTTTTTGGGATTTTTTTCGCTTTTCTATTTCTCTCGAACAATGCAACATTCATAGCCCTCGCAATCGGAGCTGCTGTGCTAGCTGTCGCGCTCTATATACCATTATTTAAGCAGGGATACTCGATAAGAGTCCCAAGCATCAGCGATATAAAAAATGCAAAGGGACTATTCCATTTCGGAATGTATCTAATAATTATTGACTTTTGCGGATCTGGCTTGATGTATATAGATCGATTCTGGATCAAGGAAAGCGCATTGTCGGCAAACTACATAATTTCTTCAAACATTGGCAACCAGATAGCTTCCGTAATATTGGGTGCTTTTTTAATGGTAGCTTACCCACGCATTTCAAAATCATACAAAGACAATACCAACTGGCAAGCCACTTATAGATTATATTTGAAAAAATTCCCCCTCTGCGCGCTAGCCTGCTGCGTAATTTCATTTATTGCATCGCCTATCCTCATCGGCTTCATCAATCACTCGCCCAATACTTCACCATACCTTGCGGTTTCATTTACAGCTGCGCAATGTGCTTATTACCTTGTCGCACTGCTTTCCATCCCATACTTCATCACATTAAAGCCAATATACCCTGCGATTTTTAATGGCACGGCGTTCTTGCTGTTCGCTGGGGTGGGGTTTTGTTTCTTTTCAGACACTACAAACCCAATATACATTACCGTAACAAAAATCACGCTGACGCTTATACTTGCTTTCTTTTCATGGCTATTCTTCTCACTAAATTTTAATAGTGCTGAAACAGCAACCACCACCATCAATGAGTAACTAACACAATGCGCAGAGTTAACATTCTTGATTGCCCTCTAGATATATCCAGCATGGCAGAGACGGTATCATCGATTCAAAAAAAAATTGATGATGGCGATTTTATACAGCATGTCGTGGTAAACGTAGCAAAAATTGTACACATGCGGACGGATCAAACGCTGTCCGAATCAGTAAGATCTTGCGATATTATTAATATTGATGGCATGGGGGTTGTTTGGGGCGCGCGCTTCCTTGGCCATGAAGTTCCAGAACGTGTTGCGGGCGTGGATTTATTCCACGAACTACTGGCTATGAGCGAACGAAAGGGATTTTCTATCTATCTCCTTGGCGCTCAAGAAAATATTGTAGCCACTACCGCCAGCAACGTTAAATTAATTTATCCGAACCTAAAAATCGCAGGCTTTCACCATGGCTACTTCTGGGACGATGAACAAACCATGGTCGAAAAAATTAAACAATCAGGTGCGCAATTACTCTTTGTCGCTATTACTTCCCCCAAAAAAGAAAACTTTATTAACCAATGGAAAAATCAGCTTGGCGTAAATTTTGTAATGGGCGTTGGTGGCACGTTTGATGTCGTAGCCGGAAAAGTCAAACGTGCTCCCAAGTGGATGCAAATGTGGGGGCTTGAATGGCTATACCGCGTAATTCAAGAGCCCGGCCGAATGTGGAAGCGCTATCTTTCAACGAATAGTCAATTCCTCTGGCTGCTGATAAAAGCAAAAATTTCCCAGCTCCGCGAAAATAAGTAGCTTCTATTTTTTCAAAGATCAACCGGTTCTAGCCTAAGTACTCCACGAACTTTGAATCTGATGTTTAGCTCCCGAATTCTTTCTTGAGTTCGCCCCGATGATGCGTCCTAACGCTAAAGTCGAAAAAAACTACCCCTACAGCCAGTGGGCTTCCGAGAGTCCATCGACGACCTGGCCGCCCCTGGTGGGGGTATCACGGTAGCAGTGCTCCACCCCGTGTTTTTTTGAGCGCCTCAACAAGCCTCGCAACTGGGTGAAGTGCGCAATGGATCTTGCCTTTGGCTCAAACGTCTCGAGCCCGAGCGCTTTAAAACTTCCCCCGATCCCACGGACGAACCAGTTGTCTTGAGTACTCAAGAATTCAATGGGTTACTCTACGATTTGATTATTTGCGTAGCTATCCGCCTCAGATTCTTCGGTCTCAATAACTGGTTGTTCGGAGACACAATCTACGCTGCCAGAGCCAGCGTTCAACATTACTACCTCATTGAAACCGCCAAGCCGACGCCTAGGAGCCCTATGCGTCGTAGGTAAATGACGACGAAGCCATACTGCCGTGGAACTGCTTGCCAGCGATACCACGGCTAACATAAAGCTCGCTTGTTAGGCGATGGAGTTTATCGATCACTTAAGATTCACTTCTCCAGGCAAAAGAAAACCCGCGCAGAGACTGTCATATGAATATAGGCTCCGGTAACTTTCTAATATTTACTCTCCACAAGTGGTGCACCGACACCACTCCCCCCAAACTTCCGTGACAAGGTAGCGAAGCGTTATAAAATCGTCATCGACGTTAGGCTGTATGTATTTTCTGCCCCTACCGACCCGAACAGCCTCTGAGCCAGATGGAACGGCCTCGAGCTGGAAAGATGCGACACGCAACACGGTACGCTCAAACCCGTAGTTGCAGGATATAGAGTGTATATGCGAACAGCTATAGCGCTCATGGCTGCAATAGAGTCGCCAGACTAGTGCTGCTTAATTTTTCGGTGAGCTAATTATTTTCTCAATTGGTCCGCTAGAGCCGTAGTCACGCTATCGATATACGGTAGCCCTAGTGTCGACACTTACTGGGATTGGCGCATCGATCTGGTTAGTGATTTCCAAACTATTTTGGGCAACGGAGCATGCAATACCAACTGACGCCGATGTGACAATATTGTCTGCAACAAGGTACTGAACTGTGACTGCCGTTCGGGAATTAAGGAAAACTGCGGCAACCCCCGCGCCAGTTGAAGTGAGTCGCGGATTATCGGATAAATCGACCACCTGGAGACCGCTAGTTGGGGCGGTACTTAAACCATAATCTTGGTATGAGACAGCACGCCCCTGAGAAACAATCTTATTTCGTTTTAATTCGTCGTGAGCATTTGCCACTGTTAGCAGTGCACCGACGCCGTTGTATCCGGTTACTTCGTTGTCGACTAGAGTGACGTCACCCCGCGCTCTCGAAGAGGTTTCTGTGTCGTTATAGACCGTATCAAGCATGCGAATTCCGTCACCAGATACTCCGGTAGCATGCTTGATCTTGTTGCGACGAAGCGCAATATCACCGACACCACCACCGTAAATACCAGCGCTGAAGTTCCGCCAAGTATTGTCGTACAGATCGACCGTCCGAACTCGATCCAGTATGCCTGCGAACAACGGCGACGAAGCCTTCGCTTCAAACGTGTTTCGCGACACTTCGACCCGCATATCAAACAGGGAATCCGCCCTAGCAGCATCCACCAGAGAGCCTTTAAACCAAATTCCAGTGCTGAGCCCCAGCATTGTGTTATCCAGAATCTTGCCGTCATGACAGATCGCATGATTGATTGGAGATACGTTGTCAGAATCATCAAGTACGATGCCACGGACGACGTTGGGAGTGGTCAGCGGCGCTTCGTTTAGGGTGTTTCCCTGAATTACAAAATTTGAACAGTTGTTGCGCAGTTTTACGGCATCCGAACAGTAAGCATTGCCCACTGCCAAATCATTCAAGATATTGGACAAAATCTTAATGCCGTTAGAATCCGTTGAAAAGTAGATTCCATGCTCCCGTATATATCGCAAGTCCGCACCAGCTACGACTGCATCAATACAAGAGACCCCTACGATTGCTGAGGAAGGCGCGTTGATAAATTTAAGTCCAGGAGCAATCCGGAGTTTTGTTGTTTCTCTGGCAAGCAGGAGGTACGCCCCTGAAGTTGGCGCAAAATTTTGGCGGTTCTGATAGTTCCCGTCGATGGTCCCAAACCCAGAAAGTGAGACATCGACGCGGGGATTTCTAGCATCACCACACATGAGTAAATGATCAGTGCTGAGCGTGTTCCTTTGATCAGCAAACTTTAGAGTTCCATCAATAATCAGCCAGGTATTGCTCCGCATCTGCAGGGTGGAGGATACCGTGTAGGTGAAGTTTTCCGGCAGAAGAATGTAGCCGCCACGATTCAATAGCGCCTGCACGGCAGGCGTCCAATCCCAAGTTGATGGATCCAAGCTCGGCCGGTCCGTGATTAGGCCTGCATGCTCCCAAACTGACACCATTTGGGAGACAAGCCTATTTGGAGGCAGGTTTTGATCAACCAACTGTTGCCGGTGCACATCATTACCCAACGCTGCGAAAGAGGTGGTGCCAAGTGCCGCTAAAGAGGCTGTACCGAGCGCGCTGAGTTTTAACAATTGCCGGCGATTTACCATGACGACCAAATCTCAAAAACAGGAACGGCCCGCAGTATACCAGTGAAAATTTCGCCGGTACGTAATGGCCAGGACAAGCCACTACAGGGGACATATAACCCTTCTAAGTGCCGAGACCAATCCTGATTCATGGCCCTGTCGAGGATGCCTAACATAAGGATGGAGTCCGCCGACGTCGGTACCAACTCCGTGTCGGTAGCTGGCCGCTTGAATAGTTGCCAGTAAACAATGGGTTAGTGCCATTCAAAGCCCCCTAATGATTTCTACATTCGGCGTGCCGGAAAAATTCGGGTGTTCGCGCCGGCCAGCAGCCTCGCAGCGTCTTATCAAGTGGTTGAGCGTCTTCCCGGGAACGTTGCCGAGTGCTGGGCCTACCGGACAACAACCTCCCTGAGTTGGACTGGAAGGGCAAGCGTGGCTTGCCGGAGACAATGGCTAATACTTGGCGTTGGCAAGCCGCCCGCCAACAACGCTTTGGCCAGTGGCACTACTTATCTCTTGTATGGCGTGACGTTCAGGTACCAACCACGACATTTGCACCACATGCCCGATAGTGAATGTTAAAAACAGCGAGCGCGTTATAAAACGTCAGACCTGTTAGACGTCTTACACAGGTATTCTTAAGGCAATGATCGCAAGATAAATCTCACTGAGGAATGACCTAGAGGTCCACTCTCATCGAGTTCGAATCGATACTATCCTTAACGTTAATGGACGCTCTGAGTTTTTGGCCTTGCACGCTCGCTTCTTAGTTTCACCGCCAATACCCACGATGCATCAAAAAGGAATCTACCATGACCAAACTACTTGCTTCCGCTCTAATGCTTTCTTTAAGTGCCTCCGTTCTGGCCGCTGAGCCTTCTGCTCCAGGCACACCTGCAAAACCCGCAGCAAATGCTCCTTTGAGTCTGTCCACCCCTCTCGTGGGCGACCTGACCACAGGGAATGTTATCGGCCTCGGCGCCGTGGTTGTTGCCGGAGTCGCTGCACTGTCATCCAGTGGTGGCGGAAGCAACAATGACGGCGGCACCACTGGCACCACTGGCACCACCGGTACACGCTAAGCGCACCGCCAGGTCGATAGCCTTCTACCACCCGGAACAATCCGGGTGGTTCCGTTCTGATGTGTTCCCTCCACAAGTGTCCTCAATCATGATTCGTAGTTTGTCGCTCGCTGTGCTTGCAGGTGTTGCCCTGCAGGGCTGTATGTTCTCACCTGGTCAACACCTGGATACCAGTCAGGTCGGCCGTGATGGCTCACCGGAAAGCACTCGGATCGAGTTGATTCCGATAACGCCCAAACTGATTGCCCAGAACGCGGCGACAAAAGTGCAAGCCTCGGTGCCCGCCGAGTTGCTGGCGTTCAAGCCGGGGGCTTACCGGATTGGCGCCAATGATGTGTTGTACATCACGGTGTGGGACCATCCTGAGTTGACTGCGCCATCGGGTGCGCAACAGCAAATTGATGCGAACGGTCGCCTGGTACGCCCGGACGGCACCATGTTTTACCCCTATATCGGCAATATTCATGCCGCAGGCAAAACCATAGAGGAGCTTCGCGGTTTTATTGCTGAGCGCCTGACACAATTCGTCGACAGCCCCCAGGTTGACTTGAGTGTTTTGCGGTTTGCCAGTCAAAAAGTCGTTATTTCCGGTGCCATTTTAAAAGCTGGTCAACAACCCATTACCACTTCGCCGCTCAGTGTCGTCGAAGCCATGGGTACTGCGACTGTCGACCCGTTGAATGCCGACCTTGCCGGGCTGACACTGACCCGGGACGGACGTGAGTATCCGCTCGATCTGGACTCGCTTAACAGCAAAGGCTCGCTGTTGCACAACGTCTATTTGAAAGACGGCGATCAGTTGTACCTGCCCTACAACGACCGGAAAAAAATCTACGTCATGGGTGAGGTCAGCCAGCCTCGGGCGCTCACGTTCAAAATCAATCGGATGAATCTCGCGGATGCGATCGGAACGGTCGGTGGACTGAACCAGACCACCTCCAACGGCAATGCGCTGTATGTCATTCGAGGTGCCGAGAACCTTGAAACCGAGCCGGCAAAAGTCTTTCAACTGGAAGCCGAATCGCCTACCGCGTTTGCTCTCGCCAGCCGCTTCGATCTGCAACCCCAGGACATTGTCTACGTCGGCCCTGCTGGCGTGACCCGCTGGAACCGCTTGATCAGCCAGTTGCTGCCCTCGGCTCTTATCCTGGGTACCGGAGCAGCGGCTCAAAACAATCTCAGTGAAGCCAGCAGTCGATAAGGTTTGAGCCGCTTTGAAAACTTTGCGTAACAGCTCATGCCTGGCGGTGGGTTTACTGCTGTGTGGCTGTAATCCCTTGATGCAGGCGTCCCTGGATACCTTTAAAGCCTCCACGCTGGGCGTCCAGCCGCTGGAATTGTCTGCGGCGCAAGTGGAGGCCGTGCCCTATGCACAGATCAAGGTCACCACGAACGTAAGCGAAGGTGTATTGGCGAAGCTACGCCAGCAGGGCGACCTGGAGTTCTGGGTCGCCTCTGGCAAACAGGTGTTATTGATGCGCGATGGTCTGGTCGTGCGCAGCGTCGGCCTGGGCATCAATCTCGATGGCACGCGCTTCGATGGCGAGTCGCCGTTCAAGCTTGGCTTGCAGCGTTTGCCCGATGGTTACAGCAGTATTCGCTGGATAGATGTCTATCAGGGGCCGCGGGTTGGACTGGCGGTCAACAGTCGTTTCAGTCGACAGGCCATCGAAACCGTCACCATTCTGGACAAGGACTATGCGCTGCTGCGCGTAGACGAGCGCATCGACATTCCCGAGCTGGGATTCAAGGCCACCAACCGTTTTTGGGTCAGGCCTGACGATGGCTTGATCCTGCAGAGCGAACAACATCTCACGCCGGAACTTTTCTTGAAGATTGTGCAATTGCGCCCTGACCGGGAGACGGCTCGGTGAGATATTCGAAAATGCTGTCGGCTTGCCTGTTGCTGGCAAGTTCTGCGATGACTCAGGCCGCTGTCACGGTCACGGGTGATGTAAAAAACGCCGGATCCTTCACGTTCGTGCCAGGTGCACGCTTGCTCGATGCCGTCAGCCAGGGACGCCCGAACGCCGAAAGTTACTGGCTGGCCGCCGCCTGGCTGCACCAGCCACTGGTGGAGCAGCAAGTGCGCCTTAAAGCAGGTGTGCTGTTCGATCTGAAATTGCTTCAACGTGGGGCCTTGCTTGAAGAAAAAAGCAGCCTTGCGGCCTTGGCTGCGCGCCTGTTCGAAGAGGTCAGCCGACTACCCGTTACCGGCCGAAAAGTCGCGGTGCTCGACCCCGTGGCGCTGGAAGTCGCGTTCGCCCGCAATGACTCGCTCAGTGACGGCGACCAGCTGATTTACCCACTACGCCCGACTACGGTCACTGTCCTGGGTGCCGTTGAACAGCCCTGCGCGCTGCCTTATCGAGCCCAGCAGCCAGCCCATGAGTATCTCAACAGCTGTCTGCTGGTGGCCGATGCAGATGCCGATTACCTTTGGTTGATTCAGCCCGATGGCCAAGTCAAACGAGTCGGCATCGCAGCCTGGAACCACGAAGATGGGGTGTTTGCCGCCGCCGGCAGCACAATTCTGGTGCCCGTGCGCAACGATGATCCGGATCTGTCCACACCCGACTTGAACGAGCAGCTTGCCCAGTTTCTCGCCACCCAACCGCTGCCCGAGGTGGCCCCTTGAAGTTACGTTTCGCCGCCGTAGTGTTGTTGCCCTACAGCTTGGCTCATGGTGAGCCGCGTTTTACCCAGAATGATTTCGGTGGCGTGGGTTTGCTGCAAACCCCCACCGCACGGATGGCACCCGCCGGCGAATTCAGCCTGAACGCCAACCGGACAGACCCATACTCGCGCTATAGCATTTCAATACAGCCCCTTGATTGGCTGGAAGGCAGTTTCCGTTATACCGCTATCGGCAACCATAAATACGGGGCCGAAGCATTAAGCGGCGACCAGAGCTATAAAGACAAAGCGGTCGATGTCAAAGCGCGCCTCTTGCAAGAAAGCCACTGGTTGCCCGAGATTGCGCTCGGCTTTCGGGATGTCGGGGGCACCGGCCTGTTCTCCAGCGAATACTTTGTGGCGAACAAACGTTACTACGATCTGGATTTCAGCCTGGGCGTTGCTTGGGGCTACATCGGTAACCGCGGGGATCTCGAAAACCCGCTGGGGTACCTTGATGAGCGCTTTGATACTCGCCCGGTAAACACGGGCGCGGACGCGGGCGATGTCAATACCGGTTCGTATTTTCGAGGCTCGCCCGCGTTGTTTGGCGGCGTGTCCTATCAGACACCCTGGTCGCCCTTGAGCTTGAAACTCGAGTTCGACGGTAACGACTACAAGCACGAGCCGTTCGACAGTAGCCTGAAGCAGGACTCGCCCATAAACATCGGGGCGGTGTTCAAGCTAAGTGACTCTGTCGATTTGACCGCAGGTTGGGAGCGCGGCAACACCGCGTTGTTCGGTATCACTTTTCATACCAATTTCGCCAGCCGCAAGGCGCCGGCCAAACGCTACGACCCCGCTGTCGAAGCGCTGCCGGCACACGCGCCAACTACGCCGCTCGATCAGGTCGACTGGGCGGGGGTTTCCAAACGGCTGGAAAACAACGCAGGTTACAAGGTCGAGCGTATTGCTCAGCGCGATTCCGAGCTGATTGTGTATGGCGAGCAGTCGCGCTATTTCTACTCCGCCAAAGGCGTGGGCCGGGCTAGCCGGATTCTGGACAACAGCGCGAATGACGAAATTGACTGGTTCACGATGGTGAACAAGCGTTACGACATGCCCGTGGAAGAAACCAGTGTGCCGCGCGAAACCTTCCGGGCCGTGGTGAACAACCAACAAGACCTTACAGACCTGCACCGCACTACCGAATTGAATCGGGCCACGCCACACATTGAAAACACGCTGTACACCCAGGCCCTCGAGCGTTTTACCTATGGTATCGGCTTGGGTTACAAGCAAAACATTGGCGGTCCTGACGGCTTGCTGTACCAGCTGAGCGCTGATGTGGACGCAGAATACCGCTTTACCCGCAGCACGTGGACCAGCGGGATCATCAGCACCAATCTGCTGAACAACTTTGATAAGTTCAAGTACGACGCACCGAGCAACCTGCCCCGAGTGCGAACTGATTTGCGCCAGTACGTCACCACCTCTGATGTAACAATGCCGACATTTCAACTCAACCATGCCAAGCAACTGGATCAAGACTTGTTTGGCATGGTGTATGGCGGTTATCTGGAGTCAATGTTCGCCGGGGTCGGCGGTGAGTTGCTGTACCGCCCCATGGGCGAGCGCTGGGCCCTGGGTGCTGATTTGAACTTTGTACGCCAGCGTGACTTTGATCAGGGTTTTGGTCTGCGCGATTACAACACCGCGACCGGTCACATCACCACCTATACCGAACTGCCGTTCGATTTGCAGGCGGCGGTCAGTGTTGGGCGTTACCTGGCGCGCGATTGGGGTGCCACGATCGACCTGTCGCATGAGTTCAGTAACGGCGTGAAGTTCGGTGGCTGGGTCACCCGCACCACGGCCTCGAAAGAAGAGTACGGCGAGGGTAGCTTCGACAAGGGTATCTATATCTCGGTCCCCTTCGACGAGTTGATGAGCGTTTCCACGATGCGTCGCGCCAATCTGGTCTGGGCTCCATTGACCCGCGATGGTGGCGCGCGTCTTAACCGCCAGTATTCGCTGTACACAATGACCAATGGCCGCGACAAAGATGCGTTCTATAAAAACTTTGAGAAAATCACCGAATGAGTTCGTTACTCCTGGGTGCCACACAACTTTCCCAAAGCATACGCACGCTTTTTTTCATCGGCGTTAGTGTGGTCCTGCTGACTGCCGCTTTGCGTGCGCAACCGATTCCCGAGGCCTTTGCCCAAGAAGACAAGCTGCATCACCTGGTTGGTTTTTTCGTGCTGTCTTTTAGTTGCCGGCTGGCCTTCCTGCGGGTCAAGGCGCGCTGGATCGCCTTGGGCTGTCTGCTGACGGGGATCCTGATCGAATATGCACAAGGAATGATGCCGCTGCGCACGGCATCACCTTACGACGCCCTGGCCAATGCTGTCGGTGTGTTGATCGGCTTGATTGCGTGGCGTTGGATGCAGCCAGTCAAACAGTCCGCTGAGTTCCCGGACACTTAAGACTATGGCTTGATCCGTGAGCATAGCGACAACACGCGTGCAAACATCAAAGCACTGAATCCACGCAACCCATTTCTATTATGCGAACTTCTATAAGAAAGGCCTGTAAACGGTATTTTTTAGCTCTTGGGTGCCGCGTTTTTTGAGCGGCCATAAACCTTTTTTAAGGCAGACCACTATGAACGCTTCCAGATCACCGATCGACTCCGTCTATAAATCGCCGGACCCTTTTGCACCAGGTAATATGGTTTTTGGACAGAAGCTCACCGAAGGCAACAGTGGATTGATTGCCTGGTTGCGGACATACGAAAGAACCCCCTCCACTATCACCCCACAGCCAAAGTTGTTGGTGGAGCGCATCGGGATCTTTCCTTCCTCGGGTGATATTCGGCGCATGGTCGGTGACCCCATTACGGTACTCGAGCACTTGCGGACCCTGTATGCCAGTGAAGCACTGGATGTGGATGACAGTGACGGCCTGAGCCTGACGTTCACTGAATGGCGCTTCAAGATCTGCCTATCGAAGAGCGAGATCCTGTTGAAGGTTGAGAGTCGTGGCGATGTTGCACTGATGCAGAAAAAAACTGCAGAGCTTCTGGATCGGATCGAAGAAAAAAATAGTAGTGAATTCTGGTGACGCCACTTCGCTAGAACTCACAATCGAAGCAAACTCTACAACCTTGACGACTCTCCGCGAGTGCGCCAGTGAGGTTGCATGAATGCCTTTTCTGCCCCCGAAAGAGTTACTGCGAAAGAGTTCAAGAGCCTCTCGGCTGTATATTTTGGAATGCTCGTACTCAGCATGATAATCGCGAGCCCTAGCATGAGGGCCATCCCGGGAATTTTGCGGATTTCCTTTCGCTCCAGCCTGAAAAGAAATACGCACGCCGCGGCTGACCCCACGACCGCCCCGGCAATCGCTTCCGGCAGAGGATGAATCGTCTGACCGACATACTGGACGCTGAACCACCAGGTCGACAGCAGCCCTGCACCCAGTGCCAGCCATCGAAGCCGATGGTCCAGTTGGCGCAATAGCAAACTCAGTACAACGGTTGAGACCAGGCAGGCATTCATTGCGTGGCCGCTGATGACTGCGATATCCAGGCTTTCCAAGCCGATTCCCCAGCCCTTGAACAGCACTTTGCTCAAGCCAACGACAAAATAGGCTACTGACAGTACGCCTAGCCATAAGAGCGCAAGTTTTCTTGATGCTGTGCACCACAGCCAACCGCCTACGACCAGGGCTGCTGGTAACATGACGGTAATGCCGGCGTATTGAGTGATGTACAGTTTTGATTCCAATCGGCTTCTCACGCCTCATGCAGCTTTCTAGTGTTCTGGACATTGAGCGTGTGCTCAATAGATAAGATATTCAGCGGTCCAAAAAACACTTCAGGCGATTCTCTACGACAACCACCGAATAGCTCGCGATGCGCATTGCCAGTCCGTCCTCTATCAGGGCTTCCAGCAAGGCAACTTGTGCCGCGAAGCGCAGGTCGAGGTTGAGTTTTCGAGAGGCGTGCATCTGATCGATCAGAACATGCGTGACTTGATAAGGGGTGTTGACTCTCAGACGCCCCAACCAGACGGGGATTTTTTTTGCGTTTTTAGATTGTCTGATACCCCGTACGCAGGTCGCCTTGTCCGAAGCGGTGCTTTTCGAAACCTCCACGATTTCTTCAAACACGCCGGTCAATTTTTTTAGTGCGTAGCCAAGCATCAAATCATCAAACACATCCAAAAAACATATTCCTCTTCACGCAGTGAACGTTATGCTACAAACACACATTCTTGATTATCACACTACACCTTATTCTATATATGTACTGGACGTATTCTAACGATCAAGACCTCTGCCAGATAACATCACACCTGTTAGCACCAAGACTAACTTTCCAAGGTGTTAATTGACTTTTTATAACAATTATTCAGCGCGCAATCGAACTATATAAACTTCAACATTATCGGTAGTTACACATAAGGTGCCGCGAGAGTTATCAGAGGATTCAGGAGCCAGAAGATCTGGTTGCAAGGCGTTAACCGTCAGATCAGTTGAACCTGTGAGCCCGCTTGGCATCAAATTCATCGATACCATGCCCCGCCTTTCAAACAGCCGTTTTCAGGTTGTTGCCGCAGGGGCCGCCGATACACGTACGCGCCCTTGAGTGGCTGTCAGCGCTCGGGTAATGTCATCAGACCCATAGGACAGAGCACGCCCATGACTTCCAAGCTGGAACAACTCAAACAGATGACCACCGTGGTTGCCGACACCGGCGACTTCGAAGCAATCGCTCGCGTTAAACCGGTGGACGCCACCACCAACCCTTCCCTGCTGCTCAAGGCCGCGGCCATTCCCGCTTATGCCGAGCTGCTGAACGCCAGCGTCAACGACTGCAAGGGCGATGTGGGCCTGGCCAGCGACCGTTTTGGCGTGGCCGTGGGGCAAGAAATCCTCAAAGTGATCCCGGGCCGTATTTCCACCGAAGTGGATGCGCGCCTGTCGTTCGATACCGACGCCATGTTGAAGCGTGCGCATCGCCTGATCGAGCTGTACGACAAGGCCGGTATTGGCCGCGAGCGCGTGCTGATCAAGATCGCGTCCACCTGGGAAGGCATCCGCGCTGCCGAGATCCTGGAAAAGGAAGGCATCCAGACCAACCTGACCCTGCTGTTCTCCTTCGCCCAGGCCGCAGCCTGTGCCGAAGCCGGGGCGTTCCTGATTTCGCCGTTCGTGGGCCGTATCTACGACTGGTACAAGAAAGCCAACGGCAACGACTACACCGGCGCGGATGATCCGGGCGTGCAGTCAGTGACGCGCATCTACAACTACTACAAGGCCAATGACTACAAGACCGTGGTCATGGGGGCGAGCTTCCGCAATCTGGGCCAGATCGAGCAACTGGCCGGCTGCGACCGCCTGACCATCAGCCCGGACCTGATCGACAAGCTGGCAGCGGATACCGGCAAGCTGGAGCGCAAACTGGCGCCGGGCCATGCCGGTGAAGCGCGCCTGAGCCTCAACGAATCGCAGTTCCGCTGGCAGTCCAACGAAGATGCGATGGCGACCGAAAAACTGGCTGAAGGCATTCGCCAGTTCGCCCGGGATCAGGAGAAGCTTGAGGCGTTGTTGCAGGCCAAGCTGTGATCTGAGCGGGTGTAATGCAAAAAGGGCGAACCCTGGTGGGTTCGCCCTTTTTTGTGCAGCTCTTATGGTCGAAGATTCAACTGTGGCGAGGGAGCTTGCTCCCGCTCGGCTGCGCAGCAGCCGCAAATCTTGCTGACCAAATTCTTCTGACACTATGGATTGAATGGCCTTGGGGCCGCTTCGCAGCCCAGCGGGAGCAAGCTCCCTCGCCACAGATTTATCTCAATCAATGCCGTTCGAGCGCATTCACCAGATCATGGAAGGCTTCACGATTGGTGTCGTTCAGGCCCATGAGGATCTTGTGCGCTTCGAGCACTTTGATCCGCACCACTTCTTCTGACTGATCCTGGTCTGGCAGGTCGTCCAGGCATTCCGGGCATGGCACCGGCTTGTCGACGATGTTGAAGACCTGCTCGAAGCCCATGGACTGCAGCAGCCGCGTGATGTCTTCGTGGGTGGTGACGACAGTCGGCAGCAGGCCGACCTTCTGCCGCGACAGGATCGACAGCTTGGCCAGCAGGCCGAGTGTGGTGCTGTCGATGCTGCGGGTTTCGGTCAGATCGATCACGATCGCGTTGAAATTCAACGCGCTGAAGATCCGCTCAATAGTCGCATCCAACGCCGAACACAGGGTCAGGCGAACTTCACCGACGAACTTCAGGACGAACGTGCCATCCTGCTCGGCGAACTGGATTCTACCGGTACTCATCAAAGATTCCTGCTCAACACCAACAGGGCGATATCATCCGGCATCTCCCCTAGCGTGGCCAATCCAAAAACCTGCCGCAGCCCATCCAGGGTGCCGCCCGCAGCCTTGACCCGTTGGGGCAACGCCGCTTCTTTTTCTTTGAGTGTGGGTTCTGGCAAAAGATCCAGAATGCCATCAGACATCAGCGTCAGGCTGAACGTCGGCGGCAGTTCCAGCACGTGGTCTTCGTAGGTGGCTTCGTTGAAGAGGCCCACAGGCAGACCACGCCCTTCCAGATAACGAACACTGTCTGGCGTGTACAACACAGGCAACGGCAAATGACCGCCGATGCTATAGGTCAACAAACCGGTCTCCTCGTCGATGACTCCACCGACCATTGTGACGTGTTTACCCAGCTTACAACTGATCAGGCCCCGGTTGATATGACCAAGAACCTCTGAAGGCTTGAATTCCGGCAAAGTGCCGCTGCGCTTGGATTCGAACAGCAAGCGCGTGGTCATGAACTTCAACAGTACCGTGACGAAGGCTGAAGAGGCGCCATGACCGGAAACGTCCGCCAGGTAGAACGCTACCCGACGCTCGTCGACGCGAAAGTAGTCGACGAAATCACCCGACAGGTACAGCGACGGGATGATCTGGTGAGCAAATTTGAACTCGTCGATGGTCCAGGGACTGACCGGCAGCATGTTCATCTGCACCTGGCGACCGGCGTTCTGGTCTTCCTGGAGCAGGTTCAGGCTGGCCTCGAGCTCGCGGTTGGCCTTTTCCAGCTTCTCGCGGTAGCGCTGGTTCTCCAGCAGCAGGCGCGCACGATCCAGGGCCCGGCGCACGGAGTGCTCGAGCACAGCCAGATCTTCGAGAGGCTTGATCAGGTAGTCCGCCGCGCCCAGGCGCAGGGCTTCGACCGCGTCGTTCATCACGCCCGCACCCGACACCACGATCACCGGCGTTTGCGGCGACAGCTCGGTCACCTGGCGGATGAGTTCGAGTCCGCCCATCTGCGGCATGCGCAGATCGCAGATGACCAAGTCGGGCTTGTCTTGCTCGAATACCTGAAGACCCTGCTGGCCATTGCTGGCCTGCAAGACGCTGAAACCACTGTCTTCCAAATAGGCGGCGAGGCTCGCGCGCACTACTTCGTCATCATCGATTATCAGCAGCGTGGCACTGGTTTTTGGCATGTGGGCAAACGGCGCCAGAATTAGGTTGGCGTAGCAGGCGGGGATTTAGACCCGGCACTCACTACTGGATTCGCTTTCTAGCCTCTCTGTCGCACCGCTTTCGGGCATTTGCCCTACACACGTGTTCACCAGAGGTGCCCTTCTAAGGCGCAGACGGTACTCCCATCCGCGGGGCGTTTCAAGCTCACGCCGATGGTCGCTTGACGACTTTACTTGTCAAATCACCGAGAGTTATAAGAACAGTCAAAACCGAAACCCAATGGAAGGATCTAAGCCATGAGCCAAACCGGTCGGGACTACAGCGAAAAGCGTGATTTCATCCGCATGCGCCCCTGAAAGGCCTTGAGGCCGACACCGAAGTGGCTTGAGTGGAGGAACAGGACCGCGGCAGACAAAAAAGGCGGCCTTGAGGGCCGCCTTTTTCAATTTACCGGTCGACGTTAAAAATCGTCTTCAACCTGGCCGTCTTTCACCTTGAATTCACGGTTCTGCAGGTACGCATTACGGATGAAGGTGTACTTGTCGCCAGTGATCAGCTTCTCGCTCGACAGCAGGTTGGCACGGGTATCGATGATGTCCAGGGCGTAGAACGAGTTACGCACAGGCACGTCGTTTACGTAGCGATAAGCGCCGGTATAGCTGTCGACGTACTTGGAAGGCGCATCACGCAAGGTGCTTGGACCCAGCAGTGGCAGCATCACGTAAGGACCGCTGCCGACACCCCAGTAACCCAGCGTCTGGCCGAAGTCTTCGTCATTGCGCTGCAGGCCCATTTTGGTGCCGACATCAATCACGCCCAGCAAGCCGAAGGTGGTGTTGAAAATGATGCGTGCGGTATCAACGCCTGCGGCGCGAGGCTTGGCCTGCAGGATATCGTTGGCCAGGTTGCGCACATCGCCGATGTTCTGGAAAAAGTTGTGGACGCCGTCCTCGACAAACTGCGGCGCTATGTACTGGTAGCCCTGGGCCAAGGGCTTCAGCGCGTAGGTGTCGATCACGTCGTTGAACCTGTAGATCGGGCGGTTGACGCTTTCCCAAGGATCATCTTCCGAGGCTGCCTGGGCAACGAACGGAACCAGCATCACACTGGCGCATACACAAATCCTGGCTAGATGATTGCTCCAGCGCATAGAAAAAACTCCTTGGTTTGTACCGGCTCGGGCGCCTGGCCCGGGCAATTAAGTAAGCAAGTATAAGACGTAAACGCCGTTTAACGCACTTTGCACGAAACCCGCGCCACAGGAAGCGTGCCAATTGTGAGCGATTCATATCCATGTCACTCAACTGTCACCGTCGCCCGCTAGCCTTCAGGCTATTTCAGGGACGTCCATATGCCGCTCGTCGAAGCCTTGCCGCAAACCGCACCCAGCCTGACTGCCGTACTGTTCGGCCTCAGTGGCTGCCTGGTGGATTTCGGCGCACACACGCACCGGCACGCCAGCCACACGGCCGAACACGCCGAGGCCACGCCCGGTGCACTGGATAGCCTGCGCAGCTTGCAGCGCCAGCAAATACCCTGCGCCTGGCTCGATGAACTGCCCCCTGCCCTCAGCCAATCCCTGGCCGCTGCGCTGCCGGAATGGATCAAACCCTCGCAACATCCAGCAACAAACAATCCATGGCCCGCCCCAAATGCCTGCTGGCAAGCCTTGATGACCCTGAACGTCGAACGACTCGACGGTTGTGTGCTGGTGAGCGGTGAGCCCCGCCTGCTGCAAGCGGGGCTCAATGCCGGGTTGTGGACCATCGGCCTGGCATCCTGCGGCTCGCTGTGCGGATTGACGCCCCGGCAATGGCAAACGTTGACCCAACAGGAGCGCGACATCAAACGCGCGAGGGCCACGATGCAATTGTTCGGCCTGGGCGTGCATTCGGTGATCGATCACCTCGGTGAACTCGACACCTGCCTGGCCGATATCAGCTTGCGTCGGCTCAAGGGCGAAAAGCCCTGATCGAGATCATGCACGTTGCGCGCGAGTGGATTAATCTAAAGGTCAGGCATCGACCTTTGGCCTGTCGCCGTGGTCTATGCCAGTGCCTATCGATTAAAGAAGGAAGAACGCCATGCCTGCCCGCGAACTGCAAGAACAGCTCAATACCCTGCGCGAGCAATTGGAACAGAATCCTCCGCTGTCTGAAGCAGAGCGCGCCGAACTGCACGAGCTCATGCAACAGATTGAATTGAAACTTGAGCTTGAAACCAAAACCCAGGACTCCAGCCTTGCCGACGGGGTGAACCTGGCCGTTGAGCGCTTTGAAGTCGATCACCCCGCCATCGCTGGCACCTTGCGCAACATCGTGAACGCCTTGGTCAGCATGGGTGTCTGACGCCCCTGCCCTGAATGCAAAAAAGCCCTGCTGGCGATAGCAGGGCTTTTTCGTTTCTACGACTGGCAATGCAAATCCCCCTGTGGGAGCGGGCTTGCTCGCGAAGGCAGTGGGTCAGTCAATGAAGTGGTCGACTGACACACTGCCTTCGCG